>JAFGMB010000168.1 GCA_016927765.1 Synergistales bacterium | reverse complement strand
TTCGGATACCTTGAGCAACCTGATGGCTTTTCTCAAGTTTCCCAGTCTATCCCCGAGATTGCTTCCTAGTGCTAAAGCGATCTTATTCACTTGAGAACCTCCTCCTTAACGGTCTTTATCATCCTGATGACAGACAGATTTTCCTTCACATCGTGAACCCGTAAAATCTGGACTCCCTTCAGGGTGCTCAAGGCTGTAAGTGCCAGAGTCCCTTCCAGCCTTTCTGTCGGGTCCGGTTGATCGCATATCCTGCCAATAAAGCCCTTCCTGGAATAGCCGAGCATTATAGGATAACCAAGGGATCTGAAAGATCCGATATGTCTGAGTATGGACAGGTTGTCTTCGAGTTTCTTGCCGAAACCGATCCCAGGATCGATTATGATCCCTGATCCGGGAACTCCCATTGCGAGGGCTTTGTTTACCCTCTCCTGTAGATGCTCTAATATTTCTGCCAGGGTATCTCCGTAATAGGGGTGTTCCTGCATATCCCGGGGTGTTCCCTGTATATGGTTTATCACCAGCACTGCACCTGTTTCTGCTGCAACTGTTGCAACCCTCGGATCGAAGCCCAGCCCGTAGATATCATTTATCATATGGGCACCCGCAAGAATGGCCTCTTTCGCTACTTCTGATTTATAGGTATCCACAGATATTATAGCTTGAGGTATTTCTCTACTGATCAGGCTGATGGCCGGTATCAGCCTGGAAAGTTCGTCTTCTGCACTCAGGGGAGTGGCTCCAGGTCGTGTGGATTCAGCTCCAAGATCTATGATCGAGGCCCCCTGAAGGATCATTTCCCTTGCTTTGTCCAGTGCCGATAGCTCTCCCCTTATCCGGCTTCCCGGGTAAAATGAGTCTTCTGTAAGATTCACAATGCCCATAAGAACAGGATCTTCACCAAGGGGCAGATCCTTCCCGCCTCTCAGGGAAAGGGTCCAGTGTTTCCTTGAGGTCCTTTGAAGAACAGCCTGGAGCTTTGACTTGAGCTCTCCAAGACCCCAATAAGGCATCTGTTCAAGTTTATCCAGCAGTAGTGAAAGTGTTTTAGGTGTAGCAAGGATCAGTGCATCAGTGCATGGTATACCCCTGTCAATACAGTTCTTGTGGACAATAACATCCCCACCCCGAGACAGGAGTTCCTGTTTCAGCGCATTGGCAGCCCTTGAATCCAGACCTTTTACAAGTAAAGGGGAGATGGCGCGTTTTGAATTGAAAATTGCGAAACAGCGAGGATCGGCGCCGATCCTCGCTAAAATGCCGAAAAGCTCTTTTTCATTTGAAACCTCGTAGGGAAATATATCCATGACCTATCTTCCTCAACAAGCTTTGTGATCAGACCAGGGCCATAATAATTGCATTATCCTGCAGGGTCAAGAAAAAGGGAGGTCCCTCATGCCCATTCGATATTAAGGTCTGAAAGATGCAGGGTCTGGTTCAACTGATAAAGGCTGAAACCCCTGTTTTCAGAAAAGTCGATTATTGAATAGGAACCGGTATCGACGTGGAACTTCCAGAAATATGGTTCCGGGATCTCCAGGCATCTGGCAATAAGGGGTTTAAGAGTGGTCCTGTGAGATACGACTACGATAGTATCGCCGGAATGGGCAACTGCAAGTGCCTTAAGGGCTTGATATGCCCTGTCCTGGACGTTCCTGAATGTCTCTGCTCCTTCCAGTTCCAATCTTTCAGGATTGGTAAGCCATACATTCCATTCATGTGGATATTCGGTGGCGATCTCTGATTTCAGCCTTCCCTCCCAGTTACCAAGAGCGATATTATTGAATCCCTCCCTGGTCCTGATCTCTATATCAAGTGTCTCACAAAGGGGAAAAGCGGTTTCCATTGCCCGTTTCAGAGGGCTTGAATAAACACTGACAGGCCGATATTTCACAAGAGCCTGGGAAAGTTCCCGAGCCTGTTTCCTCCCGGTTTCATTGAGAGGGTAATCCAAGCGGCCCCGGAACCTGTTCTCCAGGTTACCCTTGCATTCCCCATGTCGAACAAGAATGATCCTGCATTGAAGGAGTTTCTGCATATTCAGCACCTCATTACAGTTAAGTGGGATTTTGTACATGCCAATAGTATATCCTATGGATCTATAATGATTATTTGTTCCTGACCAGTCTTGACAATCCGACCCGGCATTGTTAATCTACCAAAGGAATAATTGAGTTGGCACTCAACATCAAAGAGTGCTAATACAGCTAAGGGAGAATATAAGTGCTTACTGAAAGGCAACTGGAGATCGTGCTGTCCGTGGTGTATGAATACATTGAAACGGGGGAACCTTCCGGCTCCAGGACCATCTCTAAAAAATATCTCAGGGGATGCAGCCCTGCCACTGTAAGGAACGAAATGGCAGACCTTGAGGAGATGGGCTATCTTTACCAGCCCCATACGTCAGCAGGAAGGATACCTACCCCTAAGGCCTATCGGCTTTACGTGGATTCTATAATGCAGAGAAAAAGGTTGCCTCATCCTGTCTTCAGAGACTGGCTTTCCGAAATGAGGAGCCAGAGACAGGATCTGGAAACTGTCATGTCTTATACATCCCACCTTCTTGGAAGAATGACCAGCTACATAGGTGTGGCCGCCATAGCTAATCTTGAAGAGGTGATCCTTCAAAGGGTCGATTTTCTCAGGCTTGGCGGTGAAACGGTCCTTATGGTGATGATCCTGGATGGTGGAATAATACATTCCAGGACAGTGAACATATCTGCTGATGTCCATCAGGATCTGCTGGATGATCTTGCCAGGACGATCAATTCCATAGCCTCCGGGAAGGTCTGGGGAAAGACCAAGGATATCCTTTACACTTTCCTTCTCAAGGAGCTTGAAAAGCTTTTTAATGCCTGCAGGGATGCCATCGCACAGATGGACATGATCCTTTCAAGCTCAAACTATCGCCTCTTTACAGGAGGTGCCAGCCACATTCTGAGCCTTCCCGATTTTCAGGATATCGGTAAATTAAAGGCCATCCTTTCTATTCTCGAGGAGGAACAGGTCCTTGTTGACCTGGTTGAAAGATGTTCCCTGGAGGATGGTGTCAGGGTAACCATTGGTGATGAGAACAACAGTACAGGAATGAACAATTGCTCTATTGTTACCGTTTCAAAACGTGCCAGGGGACAGAAAGCCGTTCTGGGACTGATAGGACCTATGAGAATGGATTATGAGAGATCCATTTCTCTGCTGGAGACATTATTGAAAGGTCTATACAAGTAAAATCATCAGGAGGTAAAACCATGCCCGAAATTCAGGATGATCGAATGAATAACAGCGATGGAACTGATCTCAACAATCAGGCCGAGGTCTCGGAAGAATGTGATACGGAAGTATCAGACCTCCAGAGGCATACAAAAAAGGATCTGATCCAGATGTATCTTCTCTCCTGCCAGGAACAGGAAAGAATTACTGAAGAAATGGTTTCTCTTTTGAACGAAAAGGATGAACTGAAAGAATCCCTGGCCAGGATGCGGGCCGATCTTTACAATTACCGTCAGCGCGTGGAAAGAGACAGGCAGAAGGATAAGAATATGGCTGCTGAAAAGGCTGTTCTCCAGTTTCTTCCCCTCCTGGATAACCTGGAAAGGGCCCTGGGAGCCAGTGACGGAAATGACCTGACAGGGACGATTGAAGGTGTCAGGCTTGTTCAGAAACAGTTCCTCAAGGTTCTCGGTGAAATGGGAGTACAGCCTATCCCGACGGTGGGAACGCCCTTTTCCCCCCA
This sequence comes from Synergistales bacterium, assembly GCA_016927765.1. Taxonomy (GTDB): domain Bacteria; phylum Synergistota; class Synergistia; order Synergistales; family JAFGMB01; genus JAFGMB01. The sequence continues at coordinate 6,677 of JAFGMB010000168.1, read as the reverse complement.
GTTGCATGAAGGTGTAATGCTCCAGGCAGTTGATAAAACCGAGGATGATGGAATGGTGGTGAACGAATTGGAAAAGGGGTACACCATGGGTGACAGGGTAATAAGGCCGGCGAAGGTCCTGGTAGGAAAATATTCGGGAGAAGGCGGTCATTGATATCCGGCCCCCTTCGATCCATCTGATAAAATACGTTTTTACTGACTGAAAATACTTTTTTACTGATAGAAAATCTGAATTAAGAGGTGAGCTTGAATGTCTAAAGTTGTAGGGATCGATCTGGGAACTACTAACAGTGTTATTGCGGTTAAGGAAGGGGATCAGATAACCATTATTTCAAATGCTGAAGGGACAAGGACCACCCCCTCAGTGGTCGCCTTTACAAAGGAAGGAGAAAGGCTTGTAGGTCAGCTTGCAAAGAGGCAGGCCATCGTTAATTCCGACAGGACCGTTCTCTCCATAAAGAGGGATATGGGAACAGACCGTAAGATCGATATAGACGGAAAGAAATATACACCCCAGGAGATCTCCGCCATGATCCTCCAGAAACTGAAAAGGGATGCGGAAGATTACCTGGGAGAACCAATAAAAAAAGCGGTCATAACAGTGCCTGCCTATTTTACAGATTCTCAGCGCCAGGCAACAAAGGACGCAGGCACTATAGCAGGCCTTGAAGTTCTCAGGATCATCAATGAACCGACCGCTGCATCTCTTGCCTATGGCGAGAACAAGCAGGGAGAACACAAGATCCTTGTTTTTGACCTTGGTGGAGGGACTTTTGACGTTTCCATCCTCGATGTTGGCGAAGGTGTTTTTGAAGTTCTCGCTACAGCCGGGAATAACAGGCTTGGCGGTGATGACTGGGATATGAGGATAGTGGACTGGATAGTGGAGGAGTTCAAGAGAACGGAAGGTGTGGATCTCAAGAACGACAGGATGGCCATGCAGCGTTTGAGGGAAGCTGCTGAAAAGGCAAAAGTCGAGCTTTCTTCCATGGCCGAGACCACCATATCTCTTCCTTTCATAACAGCTACCAATACCGGGCCAAAGCATCTTGAGATGAATCTCAGCAGGGCCAAATTCGAGGAAATGTCCAGAGATCTCCTTGAAAAGGTCGTGGGTCCCACCATGCAGGCTGTCAAAGATTCAGGCCTTTCTGCAAGTGAGATAGATAAGATACTGCTGGTTGGAGGTTCCACCAGGATGCCCTCAGTACAGAAGAAGATCAGGGAACTTGTTGGGAAGGACCCGACCAAGGGGATCAATCCCGATGAATGTGTTGCCTATGGCGCTGCCATACAGGCTGCCATAATGAGTGGTGAACACAAGGATGTCGTTCTCGTGGACGTTACCCCCCTGTCTCTCGGACTTGAGACTCTGGGCGGGGTTTTCACCAAGATCATCGATAGGAATACTGCTATACCTGTATCTAAATCACAGGTCTTTACAACGGCCGCAAATAATCAACCTGCCGTAGACATAAAGGTCTTCCAGGGAGAAAGGGCTATGGCCGCGGACAACGTGCTCCTAGGGAATTTTGTCCTTGATGGCATTCCTCCCGCACCCAGGGGGATCCCCCAGGTCGAGGTCACCTTCAACATAGATACCAACGGGATCCTTAATGTAAAGGCAAGGGATAAGGGAACCTCCAAAGAGCAGCATATCACGATCCAGTCTTCCAATCTAAGTAAGGAAGACATAGAAAAAATGAAACATGCAGCTGAAGAGTTCGAGGAAGATGACCGTATCAAGAAAGAGGCTGCAGAGGCAAGAAACGAGGCAGACAGCCTGATCTATAGTACCGAAAAGCTCTTGTCCGATCTTGGTGACAAGGTCAATGAAACTGAAAGGACAAGGCTGAATTCAGAAATTGAAGAACTCAGGAAAGCCCTTGAGAATAATGACATGGAATCAATAAAGGCCGGTATCCAGAAATTGACCTCCAGTATGCAGGAACTCTCTAGCAGGCTTTACAGCCAGGCTGGAGCCCAGGAGGAAGAAACCGGGACAGGGACCTCAGAAAATGCCCAGGAGGAAACCGTAGACGCCGAATTCAGCGATCAGGGCGAAGCATAAGAGGTGATGGAACTTGTCTTCTCCCGGATCTAAAGACTATTACGGTCTCCTTGGAGTGCCTAAGGATGCTACTGCTTCTGATATCAAGAAGGCTTACAGGCAACTGGTAAGGAAATATCATCCTGACGCTAATCCTGGTAACAAGGAAGCTGAAGAGCATTTCAAGGAAGTGAATGAAGCCTATGAAGTACTGGCTGATCCTGAAAAACGAGCCCAGTATGATCAGTTCGGTACAGTGGGAGATTTCCCGGGAGGAGGACCTTTCAGCGGATTTGGCGGTGTAGATGACGTCTTTGGAGACCTCTTCGAAAACCTTTTCGGTTTTGGTACCTCTGGTCGAAGAAGGACTGACCCGAATGCTCCGCGTAGAGGAGCGGATATCGAGACCCAACTGATAGTGAACCTTGAAGAAGCTGCGGAGGGTGTCAGTAAAACTGTTGAAATCCCCAGGTGGCAGACCTGTGAAAGATGTTCCGGCAACGGAGCTGAGCCGGGGACTAAACCGGAGGTGTGTCCCCAGTGTAATGGTTCAGGGCAGGTTGAGACACAGCAGAGGACCCCTTTCGGGCAGTTCGTTTCCATCAATACCTGTCCCAGATGTAAGGGGAAAGGTATGTATATCAAGCATCCCTGCCAGGATTGCAAGGGTGAGGGAAGGGTCCGCAGGAACCACTCGGTGGAAGTGAAAGTAGTTCCTGGCGTGGACACAGGGACCCGGCTCAGGATATCCGGTGAAGGCCAGGCTGGAGTAAATGGAGGTCCTAATGGCGATCTCTTCCTGGTAATCAACGTACCGGAGCATGAGACCTTCAAACGTGATGGGACAGATCTTCATGAAAAGATTTCTGTTCCTTTCCCCCAGGCAGCCCTTGGAGGAGAGTTGAAGATACCTACCCTTGTGGATGGACCGGAAGACCTGGAGATCCCCCCGGGGACGCAGCCGGGTGAGGTTTTCAGGATCAGGGGAAAGGGAATGCCTAGATTGAGAGGACATGGCAAGGGAGATCTATTTGTTCATCTGACCGTGGATGTCCCCAGAAAACTCAACGAGAGGCAAAGGGAGCTTCTGGAGGAACTGGCCTCTGAAATGGATCTGAAAGTGAATGATAAAGGTATGTTCGGAAAATTCCGGAAGGTCTTTGGCGGATGATATTGGGAATCACCCCTTCAAGGTGATAAACTTTTAGTGTTGATCTCGGAAGGGAGGCGACAATGCCTCCCTTCAATTGTTCTGCAAGCCTTTCTGGAAAGGGGAGATATTAATGACCTTTAACGAGAGCTACTGGTGGTATCTCACTATTGAAGGGCCTCGGGAAGAGCAGGAAGTGCTGGCCTCACTGGCCGAATTGTCTGGAAGTATAGGTACCGAGGAAAATGATGCGGGTACCATGATCAGGTTACGATCTTATTTTCGCAGTTCCCATGATCTTGGGTTCTGGCTGGAGAGGATGTCCCAGGTCCTGGAACCCTGGCCCGAGATCCGCCTTATAGACAGCGGCAGGATCGAGAATCAGAAATGGCACAAAACCTGGAAAGAGGCTTTCCCCCCCCTTGAAGTGGGAGAGAGCTTTGTAGTCCTTGCCCCCTGGCATCGGGGAAATGAGCCCCCTGGAAGGATCCCCCTTTACATCTATCCCGGAAGTTCTTTCGGGACAGGCTATCATGAAAGTACTCAGATCGTCCTTATCCTCCTGGAGAGACATTTCAAACCGGCCGGAGTGGTCCTGGATATAGGAACGGGATCAGGCATCCTTTCCATCGCGTCGCTGAAACTTGGTGCTGCGAAGGTATATGCCAGGGATATCGACCCTGCAGTAGGAGAAGAACTGATCAACAATATCCGCATCAATGATCTCGATCCTGAATATCTCAGCTTTGATACGGGAGATCTGCTTGAATCTTTTCCCGTTACAGGAGCGGATCTTCTCCTGGCTAACATCGTTATCGAACCGTTGCTGAAAATGCTGCCCCATATAGAAAAAAGTCTTGCTTCCTCGGGAAAAGTAATCATGTCCGGCATGGTGTTGAAGGAAAAGGAAAGGTTCCTTGATGCCTTGGCAGAAACCGGGCTTTCTGTTTGTGATGAATATTCAATGAAGGACTGGTGGGGCGTGGTGCTAAGAAAAACTGATCTCAAGTCAGCCGGATCCTGTGGAAAGGGATTTAAGAGATAATTGTTCCAGCCCCTGAAAGAACTTACAGTATGGTTCCATACTCTCGGCTGCAGGACCAATCAGTATGAATCGGAAGCCCTTGCTTCCTCCCTCGTGGCTCTGGGTGCCAGGATAGTGGAAGAACCTGAACTTGCCCGGATTGCCATAATCCAGACATGTACCGTAACCTCAGTAGCAGATCGCAAGACCAGGCAGGTCATCAGGAGGGTAAAAAGGAAGAACTCCTCAGCGGTCATAATCGCCAGTGGCTGCTGGGCCCAGGGGGTCGGTGAGGAAGAAGCCTTTTCCCTTGGTGTGGATATTCTTGTGGGAAGCAGGAAAAAATCACGCATACCCTCAATGATCCTTTCTTTTCTCGAAAGACAGCAGAAAATGAGCCTTAGGGACTCTGACCTGCTGCGCTCGGATGAATGGGACCCCCTTAACCTCAATGAGACCCATTTTCATACCAGGGCTTTCATCAAGATACAGGATGGATGTGACCATTTCTGCAGTTATTGCATCATTCCCTATGTGAGAGGTCTGCCGGTGAGCCGGGACCACGGACAGGTACTAAGGGAGGTCCGTCATCTGGCGGAAAATGGTACCAGAGAGGTTATTCTTACCGGTATCCATCTGGGGCTTTATGGAAAGGGGACCGACATGTCCCTCGGGACCCTGGTAGCAGATCTGGCTACCCTTCCGGGGCTTGAAAGGATCAGGTTCGGCTCCCTGGAGCCTTTTGCCCTTGATGAAGACCTGTTGAGGGTCCTTTCCGAGATACCCCAGTTCTGCCCCCATCTCCATCTACCCCTTCAAAGCGGTGACGACAGGATCCTGGCGGCCATGAGAAGAGGATACTCCTTTTCCGGGTACATGAAAATGATCGACATGGCGAGGTCTTTTCTGGGTACTGACCTTCACATAAGTACCGATATCATGATAGGTTTCCCGGGAGAATCGGAAGAGGCCTTTCTGAACACCCTGAAGGCCATGGAAGTGTCAGGTTTCGGAAAAGTACATGTATTTCCTTTTTCTCCCCGGAAGGGTACCCCTGCAGCTGGATCCGGTGACAGTATAGATCCACCTGAGATAAGGGATAGGGTCCACAGAGCACTGGAAGTGGCGGATTCGCTTTACACCGATTATTGCCGGAAATGGCTTGACAGGGTTATCCCGGTCCTTATCGAGGGATCTTCCCATTTCAGCCATGGATTGACCCCACAGTTCCTCAAGGTTGTCATCCCACAGGTTTCCCCTGTGGGCAGCATACCTGATGTGAGAATAACCTCAGTGGGCGGGGAGGACCTTGAGGGAGAAAGAATAAACTGACCTCGGAGCCTCATGATCGTTAACGCTTTCAGACAGATGAGGTCTTATATATCTGTAACAGCAACTTTTACTATGCTATGTAGAAGTCTGATATTATGTTAGGATAAATGGAAATGGAAAGAGGTCTGTTTTCATGGCTGACTGTGTTTTCTGCAGGATCATAGAGGGTAGGAACAAGGCTGAAATAGTCTATGAAGATGATGATATCATTATTATCCGGGATCTTTTTCCCCAGGCCCCGGTTCATCTGCTTGCGATCACCAGGGAACACATCCCTTCGGCAGATAAAGTCGAAAATTTTGATATCTGGGCAAAGTTGATGAATGGTGTTACAATAATCGCTCGTAACCTTGAGCTCGATAAACAGGGGTATAGACTGGTAGTGAACTGCGGTCGCCAGGCTTGCCAGAGCGTAGATCACCTTCATGTTCATATCCTGGCAGGAAGACAGTTCAGATGGCCGCCAGGTTGAGTTCTGGTTTCCCAGAGGAAAGGGGGGAACATCCATGACCACAGTTGTTCGCAGAGATAACGAGTCCCTTGAGGATGCTTTGAAGCGCTTTAAACGTGAAGTGTCAAAAGTAGGCACCCTCCGAGAGGCCAGAAGGAGAGAGCACTACGAAAAGCCAAGCGAGGTTAAGAAAATGAAACAGAAAGCTGCTCGTAGAAAGAAGAACAGGACCAGATAGAGGTGGTATGTAGTGTCTGAACTTTTCGAAAGGATCCAGGCCGATCTTGTCCATGCCATGAAGGCCAGGGAATCATTGAAACTTTCGACTCTAAGGATGCTAAAGGCAGAGATCCAGAAGGCCGAGGTTGCAGAAAGCAGGGCCGACAGTCCTGTATCTGATGAAGAGGTAATCTCCCTGGTACAGCGCCTTATCAAGCAGAGGAATGAGGCCGCTGAGCAGTTTTCAGGCGGAGGGGCTCATGAAAGGGCACGACAGGAGATGGAGGAAGTTGCCATACTTGAGCAATACCTTCCCAGGCAGTTGTCTGAAGAAGAACTTGACAGCATCATCCAGGAAGTATGCGAAGATGTTATGGCGGTAGGAATAAAGGATATGGGTCGTGTTATGGGCAAGGTGATGCCTAAAGTCAAGGGCAAGGCTGAAGGGAAC
>JAFGMB010000167.1 GCA_016927765.1 Synergistales bacterium | reverse complement strand
GAGTCTGTGTATGCTCCCTTCATCCTCGAAACCGGCAGGGTGATCCTTCAGAAAGATACCTTAGCACAAGCTTTCGAAGGCGATCCACTATACCGGTTCATGAAGGCTGAAGGACCGGTGGGCCCTGAGGCGGAGCTCGACCTTTCCTGCCAGGGGAATGTGAATCTCCAGCTCCTGAACGTTATTATGGGTGGAGCTGCAGGAGGCATTACCTCGGAGAAATCACTTGAGGGAATTCTCAAGGGGGTTATCCAGGGAGCCGGTGGAGAAATGGAAAAAGCTGATTTCAGGGATATCAGTTTCAAGGTCGGAGGGACTTTCTCAAAACCCAGTGTTTCGGGGCTGAAAATAGCAGCCCCACCGGAGAGTGCTCCTGCCGAGAAACCTGAGGAGATAGCGCCCGAGGTTCCCGAGAGCCCCTCTCCGTCGATGCCTGCAGAAGAAAAGATCATCCCCTCCGAAGGAGATACTGAGAAGAAGGAAGAATCTCCGCAAAAAGATGTCAAAGAAGAGATCAAGAAAGAGATCCTCAAGAAGATCTTTCAGTGATATCAGCAGTTTTGGAAGACAAAAAGGCGGGCAGGGTGATCTGCCCGCCTTTGCTATTTACATGCAATTCCAAAGAAGCCTCAATTGCCGTGGTCTTCCACAAGACTCGGATTAATATCAGATCGTAGCCTGATGCTGGGCTTACCGATAACCACAATACCTGATTGTTCATCAAGGTGATACCTTTCCCTGTCGAATTCCTCGTCGAACCCTATGTTGATATTGGGAGGTATAACGTTATTGCCGTCAACGATGACTTTCCTGAGGTGAGCTCCCTCTCCTATAACCACATCATGACCTATGATACAATCTTCCACCACTGCACTGGGATGGATAAGGCAATTTCTTGAGAGTACCGAGTGATGCACCACAGCTCCATAGACCCTGCTTCCTTCTGCTGCAAGGGTGCCTGTTACGGAACAGCTCTGTCCCTTTACAGGATAGAAATAAGATGGAGGGTCTGCATAGGATACGGTCCTTATCGGCCAGGCCGGATTATAAAGGGTCATGTCAGAGTTGTATTTCAGCAGGTCCATATGGGCTTCCCAGTATGCCTTAATGGTACCGACATCCCGCCAGTAGGGTTTGTCCCTCCCTGGGAGGTCATTTGTGGAGAAATCGTAAGCATATATCCTGGCACTCTTGAACAGTTTCGGGAAAATATCCTTACCGAAGTCATGACTGCTGGATTCATCCTGATTATCCTCTATCAGGCAGCGTTCAAGGATCTCCCTTTCAAAGATGTAGTTTCCCATGGAAACATAGGAAAATCCGGGTCTTCCCGGGATTTCGGGAGGATCTGCAGGTTTTTCAAGGAAGCCTGTTATCCTACCGTCCCTGTCCGTAGCGATACAGCCGAACTGATGGGCTTCCGACTTTGGAACAACATTCGCAGTTACCGTTATATGGGCCTGTTTCTGGGAGTGGAACTCCAGGACTTGCCTGATATCCATTTTATAGACGTGATCTGCTGCGAAGACACAGATCTTGTCGGCATCATATCCGGTGATCAGGTGGAGATTCTGGTATACAGCATCTGCAGTTCCCCTGTACCAGTGTTCCCCGCTCCACATCTGGGCAGGAGCAAGGGTTACGAAGAGATCCCTTCCTCTCATGGCACCGCCGAATTGCCAGCTCCTTTCAATATGTTCGGTCAGGGACTGGCTTTTGAACTGGATGAGCACGTAGTTCGCAAAAATGCCGCTATTGATGAAATTGGAAAGGGCAAAGTCAATGATCCTGTATTTACCCGCAAAATACACAGCAGGTTTTGCCCTGTATTTTGTCAAGGGCATGAGCCTGGTGCCCTTACCTCCTGCCAGAACTATCCCAAGAACACGGCCATGACTTCTTATCCACATGATCTCTCCCTCCTTTTAAATCAGATCAGCCTGTTTCATGACCTGCCAAACCTGTAATGTGTCTATAAAGCTTAACATATTCCATGGCTGAATTGTTCCAGGAAAAATCTTTTTTCATTCCTTTTAAAACAATATTTTCCCACTTTGAAGGGTCATGAAAATCAGCTAATGCTCTCAGGCAGGTTTGAATTATGGCATGGGAGGAATAATCATGAAAAAGATAACCGTAGCCTTCGGGGTCCCCATGGACGTCTACGATAGTATCCGAAAGCCCCCCTGTTTCACGAACGATCGGAACCGCCCCGTATCTCAATGCGATAAGTTGTGAAAGACCACAAGGCTCAAAGAGAGATGGCATGATAAACATGTCAGAAGAGCCATAAATCTTGTGAGCCAGAGATTCATCGTATCCCAGGGTCACCCGTATCCTACCCGGAAATTCCCTGGACAGTTGCATCAGCTCACCTTCAAAATAGGGGTCTCCGCTTCCAAGGAAGATAAATCTGAACCCTTCATGAATAAGGGGCCTTATGGCGGGGATCATGATATCCATACCTTTCTGCAGATACAGTCTTCCCACGCTTCCTATTAGCGGGCCAGGTGAATCGTCCAATCCGGATTCGCCTATAAAGGTGTCCTGGAAATCCTTTCTGAGGGAAAGAGAGGAACTGTCAAAGTTTATTTCAAGGGCGGGATCAGTTGAGGGGTCCCAGTAATCCATGTCAAGGCCATTGAGTATCCCTCTCAATTTCCATGAATGGGAGCGGATCAGCCCATCCAGGCCCATACCGGCATCAGGGCTCTGGATCTCATGAGAATATGTAGGGCTGACCGTGGTAATAGCATCGGAATCAATGATGGCCCCTTTAACGAGATTCGCCATTCCATAGAATTCCAGCCCGTTGATATGAAAGGCCTTATGAAGGCCTAAAGGCTGGAGGAAGTCAGGTGGTATAAGTCCCTGATGTGCCAGGTTATGGATGGTGAAAACCGTCTTGAATTTTCCGGCAAATCCGCTGAAGTAGGGATGCCATTTCATTGCAGTGGATGTCAGGGAGGTTCCCCAGTCGTGGAGGTGGATGACATCTGGGCTGAAGGGAAGGGTACGTGTCAGCTCAAGGGCGGCAAGAGAAAGGAAAGCAAAAGGCAACAGCCCTTTGAGGTCCAGGTTTTCCCGGTAGATGGACTTGTCAGAAAAGAGCTCTTCCTGCTCGAGGAGGTATATGACATGATCTCCGGAGGAGGCCTTCCAGATTCTTGCCGTGAAAACTTCCCAATTCATCGCAATCCTGAGCATTTTTCTGGTGTCTGAAAGGTTCCAACCCAGGTCGTGGACCCTGTCCAATACACCGCCATATGCAGGGGTTACAACTCTGGCATCTACACCTGCATATCTCAGGGCTCTTGGAAGGGAATCGGCCACATCTGCGAGGCCCCCTACCTTGGACAGGGGTGCCATTTCGGGGCTTACATGGAGGACCTTTAATTTTTGTCCGGTAGAGCTTTCATTGCTGTCCATCTATTTTCATCCCTCAACACTGTTCTATAGACTTAAAAACCTCTCCAATTAAGGTTATAGGCTTTCTCGCAGTACTCTCTGACCACCCTGTGGGTATTGAAATAGCTGGCATTGAGGGCAATGGAATTGATCATCATGTTTATCCATTTATCCCTGTTTTCATAATAAGTGGGGAGGACCTTACCCTTAAGCTTTTCGTAAAGATCCTTTGCATCCAGGGTTTCATCATAATTCACAAGTTGCTCTTCTGTTGAAGCAGGTCCGATAGCCCAGCCTGTTACATCCTCAACACAACCCTCGATCCACCATCCGTCAAGGATAGAAAAGTTCGGTATACCGTTAAGTGCACATTTCATTCCACTTGTTCCTGAGGCTTCCCTCGGCCTCCTGGGAGTATTCAGCCAAAGGTCCACACCCTGTACCAGGTATGAGGCTTTGTCCATATCGTAATCCTCTATGAAGGTAACGGATATCTTTGAAGAATGGTCCCTTACCTTTTCCCATATTCTCTGGATGAGGGTCTTACCGGTATTGTCACGGGGATGGGCTTTACCGGCGAAGATGAGCTGCAGTTTCCCCCCTGCTATTTCCTGAAGTTTTTGAGGATCTGACAGGATAAGGGTCGCTCGCTTGTATTCGGTAGCTCTTCGTGCAAATCCGATGGTGAGGATCTCGGGATCCATGGTGGCACCCGTTTGTTTTCTTACAAAATCCAGGAGGCTCTGCTTGGATTTCTGATGGGCCTCCCATATTTCCTTAGGAGGGATATTGATTGCCTGGACCAGCCTTTCAGGAAAATCCGTCCAGCCAGGTATATTCCTGTCGAAGACATTTTTAATAAAAGGGCTGATCCAGGTTGGATGATGAATTCCGTTCGTCACATTGTCTATGTCGGTCTTGCCGAACATCTTCCGGCTTACATCTCCGTGCTTTCTTGATACGGCGTTCACATAAGAGCAATACCTCATTCCAAGTTCTGTCATTGATACCCCTTCAGGGGACAACATCTTTTTCAGCTGGTTGACGATATTTATGCTCATGACCCTCTGGACAAGGTCGTAGCTGAAATAGTCATGACCTGCGGCTACAGGAGTATGGGTTGTAAAGATCCCACGCTGTCGGATCTTCTCGAAATTCTCAAAACCCTCTTCCCTGAGCATTTCCAGAACGAGGAAAGCAGCGTGTCCTTCATTGAGATGAAACTTGCGGATATTATCATAACCCAGGCCCCTGATAATACGTACTCCCCCAAGACCGAGGAGTATCTCCTGGCTTAATCTGTATTTCTGATCTCCTCCATAAAGATACCAGGTCAGTTGACGATCTTCCTCAGCATTGCCTTCGAAATCTGTGTCCAGGAAATAGACCGGTACACAGAAACCAGAAGACCCCTTTATCTCGTATGACCAGACCCTTACCTTGACCTTTCTGTTTTCAAGAGTGAGGATTATCTCGTCAGGTAAAAGGGTCATCTTTGAAGCAGGATCCCACTCTTTCGGATTCTCAGACTGCCAGCCATTACTGTCCAGTGACTGTTTGAAATATCCCTTTCTGTACATAAGGGTAACGCCTATCATGGGTACGCCAAGATCCGCGGCACTTTTCAGAATATCTCCTGCCAGGATGCCAAGGCCACCCGCATAAGTCGGGATATCAGCACGCAGACCTATTTCCATTGAAAAATAGGCCACGGTGCGGAACATGGGATTTTCATCCAGCATTTCCCTTATATGCTCGACAGGATTTTTGCCCAATTTGATTTCCGGCATTTTTTCCATCACTCCGATCTCAAAATTCAAAGGTGCAGCGCCGATATTCTGGAGGTCATGGTGCAATTTATCACGGAAAGGTCTAATTTGCCCTTCCTGCAAGAAGAGTAAGTTCCCGGAGATTTGCCATGATACGATCCGTTAAAAGGTCCCTGTCAAGCCGCCATTTCCAGTTACCCTCCCTTTGAGAAGGATTGTTCATCCTTGCCCTGTCTCCCAGGCCCAGAAGGTCCTGCACAGGGATGATACTGGTATCTGCAACTGAAAAAAGGGCCATACGTATAAGGTCAAGGTGGATATCTTCTTTCCGTGCTTGTCTTCCGAGATATTGGGATAAAATATGTTTTACCTCTCCCGACGCTTCATTCTCGAACCATCCTTTGACAGTGTTGTTATCATGAGTACCTGTATAAACAAGGCGGTTATGGCTGTGGTTATGGGGAGCATAGGGATTGGAAGGAAAGTTTTCAAAACAGAACTGGAGAACAAGCATTCCCGGGAGTCCAAGTTCTTTCATTACCTCCCTTACGTCATCGGTTATGATACCCAGGTCCTCTGCAACAAAAGGAAGATGGCCGAACTGTTTTTTAATGGACTCAAAGAATTCGTGTACAGGTGCATTGATCCATTTCCCATTGACAGCATTCACTTCATTGCTGGGGATAGCCCAGTATGCCACAAGCCCCCTGAAATGATCTATCCTTACGCTGTCGTAAAGCTCCAGTGCTCGCTGTATCCTGTCTTTCCACCAGGAAAAATCTGTTTGCAGGAGTTTTCCCCAGTCATAAAGAGGGTTGCCCCATAATTGTCCTGTAGCACTGAAATAATCAGGCGGAACTCCGCTGACATCAATGGGATCTCCCTGCGGATCAAGCTGGAAAATGTCCTGATGTGACCATACATCCACACTGTCATAACTGACATATATGGGCATATCTCCAAGAATATGAATTCCCTTGTCCCTGCATAGGGATCGCACAGATGCCCATTGTTGGTGAAAGGTATACTGGAGGAACTTGTGATACAGGATCTCCTCCCCGGCATGGTACGAAAAATTGAGCAATTCCTGCTCATTTCTTGCCCTCAATGCTTTCGGCCAATTATTCCAGGCTTTCCCTTTCATGTGCTCCTTAATAGAGAAGAAGAGAGCAAAGTCTTCGAGCCAGTAACTTTGTTCGGAACAGAACTTCTGAAAATCTTCAGATCCATGAAGGTTATCCTTCAGAAAATTGCGGAAGGCCTTTTGAAATATCTTTCTTTTCCATTTCCCCACAAGGCCATAATCTATTTCCTCTTTTGGGAAATCAGGAAACCCTTCAAGGTCTTCTTGAAGGAGCAGCCCATCATCTACAAGAAGATCCGGGCAAAGATAAAGGGGATTTCCACCGAATGCCGAGGGGCTGTTATAAGGAGAATTCCCAATGGCTGTGTCTGTGACTGTAAGGGGTAATATCTGCCAGTATTTCTGATGTGACTTCTCAAGCAATTCAACAAAACCGTAGGCCCCTGGGCCGAAATCACCTATACCCCATTTTGAGGGAAGCGATGAGACGGCAATAAGGAGACCGCTTGATCTTCTGTTCATAAGATATTTCCTCCCAAATGATTCAGGTATAGATCTCTATTTTACGATATGAATGGGATATTCGCATAATAAGAAATGACCAGGAAGGTTAGGCAGGGAGCTTTCTATGATTGGTATAATCTGGTTAGGCCCTTGACATGTGACAGTCGATTGATCCCGGGGACATATTCCGACAGGAGTTGATAGAAGCTATGGCTAACCCCCTTTCCATATGTATCCATGGTCATTTTTACCAGCCACCGAGAGAAAATCCCTGGCTCGATGAAGTGGAGCTTCAGAGAACAGCCTTCCCTTACCGGAACTGGAATGAAAGGATAACTGCCGAATGTTATGCCCCTAATATGGCGGCAAGGCTTTTCGATGATAAGGGCAAGATCACAGGGATATCCAATAACTACTCGAAAATAAGTTTCAATTTCGGCCCCACCCTTTTGAAATGGCTTGAACGGAATGACAGGAGGGTCTATGAGGCCATCCTCCTGGCAGACCATGAAGGAAGAGAATATTTTTCGGGTCATGGACCAGCCATGGCCCAGGCTTATAACCATATGATCCTTCCACTTGCCAACAGAAGGGATAAGGTCACCCAGGTCAGGTGGGGGATAGAGGATTTCAAGTACAGGTTCAAACGCCTTCCGGAAGGTATGTGGTTGCCTGAAACTGCTGTAGACCTTGAAACCCTGGAAGTCCTGGCTGACCAAGGCATGAGCTTCACTGTGCTTTCACCCGGACAGGCATCAGGGGTCCGCCCCTCCGGAACATCCCACTGGAGCGTGGTCTCAGGTGGAAAGATAGATACCACTCGTCCATATTTATGCACTCTTCCCTCGGGCAACTCCATGGCCATCTTTTTTTATGATGGTGAAATATCCCAGGAAATTGCCTTCAGAGAATTATTGAGCAGCGGAGATAAGTTCTCTGACCGTCTTGTTTCAGCCGGTACCCATGGTAGCGGACCGGTGCTTGTTTCCGTGGCCACTGATGGAGAAACCTATGGACATCATCATAAATTTGGAGAAATGGCCCTCGCATATGCCCTGCGGGTGATCGAAGATAGTCCCGATGTAAAACTTACGGTCTTTGGCGAATATCTTGAGAAACATCCTCCTGTTGATGAGGTCCAGATAATTGAGAACACATCATGGAGCTGTGTCCATGGGATAGGGAGATGGAAAGAGGACTGTGGTTGCCATTCAGGCTCACATCCATCCTGGAACCAGGCCTGGCGAAAACCCTTACGAAAGGGGCTTGACTGGCTTAGAGACAGGGTAGGAACGATCTTTGAAGAAGTTCTTGAACAGAAAGGTCTTTCACCCTGGTCAGTTAGAGACAGATACATACAGGTCATTCTGAACAGGAATGAAGAAGATCTTGATCAGTTTTTCAGTGATCTATCAGGGAAATCTTTCGAAAATGAAGAAAGGGTAGAGATATTAAAGGCACTGGAGATGCAACATAAGGCCATGTTGATGTTTACAAGCTGTGGGTGGTTTTTTGATGATATTTCAGGTATCGAGGCTATCCAGATCCTGCGTTATGCATCACAGGCAATGGAATACGCAAAAGAGCTGTCCGCGATGAATACGGAGGAGGGATTCCTGGATATCCTTAAAGAGGCCAGGAGTAATGACCCCAAGTCCGGAAACGGCAAAGATATTTATCTGCATAACATCAACGACCACGCTTTCGGGCTTGCGAGAGTGGCTGCTCATTTTGGAGTAATGACCCTTTTCGAGGAGAATATCGATAACATACCGACCTACTGTTATGAGATCAGACCATTGGAAATTCAATGTTTAGGTACAGGCCCCTACCGGTTGTGTTATGGAAGAATAAGAATATATTCTGAAATAACCCTTGAGGATGGCTTTTTTTCCTTTTCTTCCATTGGTCTTGGGGGTCATAACGTGGTTTGTGCGGTATCAGAAAAACTGACCATTGATAATTTCAGGGCCATGACAGAGGAACTGGAAACAACCTATGTACAGGGAGAAGTCTCCTCCATGATAAAGGTTCTTGATAAATATTATGGTTCTCATCAGTATGATCTGGCACATGTATTTCGAAAGGAGCAGCAACAGGTCATTACTTCCATGCTTTCCAGGGATCTTGAAAGGATAGATACCTTTCTCAGGGAGATCCTTGAGGATGATTACCTTGTAATGAATTTTATGTCAAAGATCAATATGTCAGTGCCATCCCAGTTCCTGAAGGCTGCTGAGGTAGTGATCCATTCGGATATCTTAAAGGAGTTGTCCAGTAGAAAACCTGTAATGCAGAGGATCAGGGAGAGTCTTAGAAGTGCTGAAAGATGGGGTATCCCTCTTGATAAATCGAGCCTGGCATTAAAAAGCAGGATGTGGCTCGATCATTCAATGGATGCCTTGCTCAGAGACCCCCTCAATATTGAAATAATGCTCCTGATACGGGAATTCCTGGTTTTGATAAGGGAATACCTGTGGCAATTGAATCCCTGGCATTCCCAGAATATGGTTTTTGAAATAAGAAGGAAGGTAAGTGAGGAACAAGGGGAGAAGGGTCTACCGTCAAAAGAATGGGAGAGTATCTTCAGGGAAATTGCAGAGCTTCTTGACATCTCCTGGTGAGGTCTCCATTTTTTCTGTAAGGTATTTCCAGTATTTTTTCGGCATGTTCTGTGTCTGAAGTCCGAGGTTTGTCCTACCCCTTATCCAGGTGGAATGACAATAGGTTTTCCACAGGTCACGATAGGATACTTCATCTTTGGACGCAGAAGGGGTAAGAGAAGGCTGAAAACTTCTGATAACCCAGGATCTTGTATCATAGAGGGCCGCTATCTGTCTTTTTCTATCATGAATGACCCAGTATTGGTCTTTGAGCCTGGATGCGAAATGATCACAAAGCAGTTCAAGGATGTTGGAGGAAGGTTCAAAGGGGGCGTAGTAAATGCCATGGATGTCGGTGAACCTTATGAACCCCAGGTAACGGTGTCTTTCCCCTGATACCTTCCAGGCCCTTTCGTGAATGTCATTTACTCTCTCGTCTGTAAGGAGGTCATCGACCCTTGCACCCATGGTCCATCCAAGTTTCAGATACCGCAGGATCTTCATTTCAATTCCCTTTTCCTCCGAGAGGAAGGCATAATAGACGTTCCTCAGGCATTTCAGAGATATCCTGTCTATGATAGAGTTATATACCCTTTCTGCTTCCTCTATGGAGGTTTCTATAAGGATCTCGCCAAAAAGGGAGGCCTGACAGTTACCCATCTGCCCTTTCTTCCTGATATCGGAAGGTCCGAAGGGGAGATAATAGCTCTGGAAAACTGAAGATAACATGCCTTTGAAAGTTCCGTCATAATAATATACTTTTCTCATCTTCCCCGACCTGTAGTGGCAGGAAGCATCTCCCTGTGATTGATGAAGAGCTCGAGTTGAGGATACCTGCCGGCCAGGGATCGGGATGTGGCAAGGATATCCCTGAGTTCTCGAAAACCGGGACGGCTTCTTTCTGCTCTATGCCCGTTGCAAAGGATGAAATATCTGGCTCTTTTCATGACCACTCCCATTTTCTGGAGATTTTCAGCCCCAAGGGATCGCAATTGCCTCTCTCTCATGATCCTCCTCGAAGATAAGACCCCGATACCGGGCACCCGTAGTAATTCATTATAAGAGGCTGTGTTTATCTCTACGGGAAAGAACTCTGGATGCCTGAGAGCCCAAGCCGATTTCGGGTCCAGGTCGGTTGAGAGGAACTGGTCGGAAGGGTCGAGAAGTTCCTCTGCCTGAAAACTGTAATACCGGAGGAGCCAGTCTGCCTGGTAGAGCCTGTGTTCCCTCAAAAGAGGGGGACAGGAAATGGCGGGTAGGCGAGAATCTGATGATACAGGTACATAAGCTGAATAGTACACTCTTTTCAGATCATATTTCCTGTAGAGAGACTGGGAAAAATCAAGAATATCCAGATCCGTTTCCGGAGATGCCCCGATCATAAGCTGGGTGCTCTGACCTGCCGGAACAAAGTATTCCGGTCTTCCTTTTTTCGGTACCATGACCCTTGTCTCAGCGATCTTCCTGGAAAGGGAATTAATGGGGTTGAAAATGGAACCGAAGTTTTTCTGTGGAGCCAGGATCCTCAGGCTCCTTTCGCTGGGAAGCTCCACATTTACACTCATCCTGTCAGAGTAGAGGCCTGCGTGAAGGATCAGGTCCATGGACGCGCCAGGTATTGCCTTGGTGTGGATATAGCCGTTGAATTTATGGGCTTTTCGAAGTATGGATATGGTCTCGAGGAGAAGTTCCATGGTCTGGTCGGGGGAACGGAATACAGCAGAGCTCAAGAAAAGTCCCTCGATGTAATTTCTCCTGTAGAAGTTCACCGTCAGGTCAGCGATCTCCCTGGGAGTGAAAGTAGCCCTCGGTATATCATTGCTAATTCTGTTAACGCAATAAACGCAATCGAAAATGCAGTCATTTGACAGAAGGATCTTGAGAAGGGAAATGCATCTTCCGTCATTGGACCAGCTATGGCATATGCCGCTGATATGGGGTTTCCCAAGCCAATTCCAGGCACCCTGCCTGTTGCTGCCACTGGATGAGCAGGACACGTCGTATTTTGCGGCGGCACTGAGTATGTCCAGTTTTGCAAAGATCTCCATACAGTCTCCCCGGATTTCAGATATTGACTATATGTTATCAATAAAAAGTTATATTTACAATAGATGAACAATGATATTCTGAATTTATTTCAGAAGCAGGATCTCATTTTCCTTGCCTCTCCTTGAGAGCATCCCTGACATGCAAGGGATCGATGGATATCAGTGTGAAATGATCTCCTTCTCGATCATGGCTGTTAGAAGAAGAGCATCTTTTTTCATGACCGAATTGATCTCCAAAGTTTCACCCTTTCTTGTTCCGATGATGATACGTCCGAAAAGAAATCCCGTTTCCGATTTTACTGATTCAATGCCTTCCATTAGCAATTGGTCTGTGATGCCTTCCATCAATTTTCTTCGAAGAAATATGATCCTTTTGTCTGTAACCGTAACAAGCCATTTATGATCCCTGTAAAGGGCTGCCGTCAATCCGAGGATCTTCTCATCCGGTTCAAGTATTCTCGGAAGGAAGGCTATCTCGCCCTTGTTATTCCATTTCCTGAAGTCCGGAAGTGCTTTCAGCTGCTCCGCCACGATCTTTTCCGCCACTGCCATGTATTGTCAACTCCCTCAATTTCACTGTTATAGGTAATTTTACCTTGGACACACACATGTCTCTACTATAGAATGATTTGTCAAAGTCAGATCATCTATTTAACAAAGAGAATATATATGTAATAAGGGTTATCTGTATTGGTAAAGGGAGGTGAAAATACCATGAAGACCGGATTCAAATTTCCTCAAATGGGGATTATCCTTATTATTATGATGTTTTGTTATCTGAACCCATTCCTTCCAAAGGAGGTTGGTATCATGAAAGCAGGGGCAACAGAAAATTCCGGTATCCCGGTCATGGATAGAATTATCCCAGAACAGCTGGAAACAGCCACCTTTGCATTGGGGTGATTCTGGGGGCCTGACTCCAGGTTCGGAGTCATTCCGGGAGTTATAAGGACCAGTGTTGGTTATGCTGGAGGAATGAAAATGGATCCTACCTACAAGGATCTTGGAGACCATACAGAAACGATCCAGATAGAATATGATCCTAACCAGGTCTCTTACAGGGAACTTGTTCAGGTTTTCTGGGAAAGCCATGATGCAACTCATCCTTCCTGGTCACGTCAATACATGTCCATAATATTTTTTCATAATAGGGATCAGCAGAAGATAGCCATGGAAACCAGGGATCTCGAAGCCCTAAGAAGAGGGAGGAAAGTACAGACAGCTATCACTCCCTACAAAATGTTCTACCCGGCAGAGGATTATCATCAGAAATATCGTCTTAAGATGCATAGGGATATCCTTGAAGAGTACAGGTCTTTTTATCCTGCACCTGAAGACCTTACCAGTTCAACTTCTGCTGCGAGAGTGAACGGTTACCTCGCAGGAGAAGGGGATCTGATACAGTTTGAGAAGGAAGCTCCATCCCTAGGTCTTTCACAAGAGGCGATCGACAAGGTCCGGAAAACCCTTTCAGATTATTAGCGGAAAACCATTTCTTCCTGAGGGGCCCTATGAAGGGTCCCTCTATTTCTTAAAACTTCCTTCCTGGCATATTCAGCAAGTATAGGGAAATGAAGGTGAGCATAATTTTCATGGATGCCCGGGAAATTCCCTTATGGTACTTATACCCACCTTAATGATAGTGGAAGAGAAGGGTTCTTGACCATAAAAGGACGGCATCATGGTCCTCCCAAGTCTGTAAAGAGCCTGAAAGTTAGTCAGCACAGCAGGTTCACATGATCGATATTAACTATTACTGAAACCGGAGTTTAAAAGAAATGAGCATTTTTTACCATTTCATATGGTCCATTACGCCATTGGTATCTCCTTTTGAAGAGGTTATACTTGCATTACCTGAAGAAAAATCCCACTTTATTCCAGGTGTTCTTTATACCTTTCCTTCTTTTGCAGTTCTTGCATTGATGACGTTCCTTTGGCCAGTTCCCTTACTTGGTGAATTTTCCATTGCATGGCTGGTATAGGGTCAACCAATATGAAAGGTTCTGCATTCTACGTTAAGGTTGTGTTCATTTCATATCCTGGGGAGTGATCTTTATGGACAGGATCAGAATGCTTCTCGAAGAGAAACGTTTCCTTGAGTCAAATGACAAGGCCTTGAAAATGGATAGTAGGGAGTGGGAAGAAAGATATATGCATGTCATGGAGCAGATACACCGGGAAGAAAGAAGGGCCCGCCCTTAAGGGTACCGATAGTTTTTGCATTGCACGATCCAAATAAGAAGGTAACAGGGCAGAGTTCTGTATCTGCCCTGTTTTTTTATAGTGTCATATCAGCATGTAACGTGGAAAAGGCCGACTTTTCTTGAAACAGAACTGTTATAGATCTCAACTGCTTCAGGGGTTGGGGCCTTGTGGATGGTACATTTATGGCGATCAAAGAAATTTTCTGCTTCGGGCGAAAGGGTAACGCTATCGTTCATCCCGGCACCTATTATGAGTTCATCCATTCCCTTTTCATACAGGAAATCCGCTTCTTCAATGGATATGATATGAGATGTGCCGAAGTATTTTTTCGAAAGCTTTTTCTTTCTTTTCGTTATCTTACCTGAAAGTGTTATTACCACATCATGATCATAGGTTATGCCATCTATTACGATCTTTCCAAAGGAAGAACCTTCAATGATGGGTAGACTGGATCTCTTTTCCATACTCCTGTCACCTCCATGGAAAGAGATGGATCTTTATCAGTTTTTGGGGGCAGGTCAGATCATTGTTTGACTAAGGTTAAAGGATCTATCCCTTGTCATCTGAAAGGGGTGTATTTCATCCTGTCTCATCGCTCACCAGGTATCCTGAAAATACATCTCCCTTACTACCTGAATTCTACCACTCTCAAGGAAAAAGAAGGGAATTCAGCATCTTGTTTGATCTATTTGACAAGCCTCAGGAGTTACTTTAACCTTTTTATCAAGGGGTTAATTCGTTAATTCATTTTTGTGCGGGCAGGAATTGGTGTTCTTGTCGCACATGAAAAAAGGAGTGATCCGAATGAAATTGTGCAAGTGTGGTCTTGTGATGACTTTGGCGTTAGCTGCATTGCTCGTGTTTTCATTTTCCCTTTCTGCCGCACCTCTGGAATTAAAGATGTCCTACAATGGTCCTGCTGATCCGGATAATAATGCAGTCCATCTTTTTGCAAGCAACTTCAAGAAATTTGTAGAGGAAGGAAGTCACGGAAAGGTGATCATTTCTCTTTTCCCTGACAGTCAGCTCGGCAATGAGGAAGAAAGAATGGAATTGCTCATGGAATCAGGGATGAACCAGCCTATAATAAATATCGCATCCTATGCGGGTATAGCCCCTGTATTCCCTGAAATGTATGCGACCAATGTACCTTTCCTTTTCGACAGCTACGAGGCTGCTCACAT
>JAFGMB010000166.1 GCA_016927765.1 Synergistales bacterium | reverse complement strand
TCTTTGTGCAGTTTTTGCAGCACTCGCTCCATGTACGATGGAGGTAACTTCCCAGGCAAGCGTTTTTTGAGCCTGCCGTTTTTCAGGGGAAGCAAAATGTTCCTGCATAATTTCATCAATTTTATCCAGATCCAGGAAGGTGAAGAGCTTCAGCAGTTTTTCGATCTGTTCATCCTCGGTATTGATCCAGAACTGGTAGAACCTGTAGGGAGAGGTCAGTTCAGGGTCAAGCCATACAGCTCCCTCTTCAGTCTTGCCGAATTTAGTCCCGGACGAAGTAAGAAGAAGAGGGTTGGTGCCTCCAAATACCTCGACACCCTCTTTTCTTCTGGCCAGCTCAATTCCCGAAACAATATTGCCCTGCTGGTCATTACCTCCCATCTGTAAACGGCATCCGAATTCCTTGTAGAGATGGTAAAAATCATATGCCTGCAGGAGAGAATAGGAAAATTCTGTGAAGGAAATACTCTTCTCAGGATCATTAAGCCTCGAACGTACATGCTCCTTTGCGATCATGTAGTTGATGGTGAAATGTTTACCCACATCACGCAGGAATTCCAGGAAAGTCATGGAATTAAGCCAGGTATAGTTGTTCAATATCATGGCAGAGTTAGGACCACCATGAAAATTCATAAAATGCTCAAACTGTTTCTTAACACCTGTAATATTCTTTTCAATAACCTCGAGAGTCAGCAAAACCCTCTCCTTGCTCTTAAAGGAGGGATCACCGATCATACCGGTCCCACCACCAGCAAGGCATATCGGGCGATGACCAAGTCTCTGTAGCCATGCCAATCCCATGATGGGGATGAGATGTCCCACGTGCAGACTGCTGGCAGTGGGGTCAAATCCCACGTATGCAGTGACCATTTCATTTTCAAATACTTCCCTTAGTCCTTCAGGGTTGCTGCACCACTCAATATATCCACGTTTCTGCAAAACATCCAGTGCATTTTCCTTCATATAATAAAACCTCCACAAATGAAATGATTAAGGGTTGGATCCTTCCCATTGGAGGATGCCGTTTTCAATATCTTTCATGACCATGGAAAGTTTCCCGAGTTTTTCCAGTTTTCGGGCAGTCTCAATTATATCAGCTGTTCTTTCTCCAAGGTCGGAACCCATCTTTTCAGCAATTTCTCCAGCCTGGGCCACTGTTTTAAGCGAGTCAGATAAACCCGGCCCGTCAAGGAAAAGCCAGAGGAGTGCTCTATCAGAGGATTTTTTCAAAATATGCACTTTCTTTCCGGGAAGATGTAACTCCCGGGCATTGGATGCTTCGAGGAAACCTACAGCTGCAAGATCGTCATTGGCAATTCCGAGAAGGGATAGAGGCAAACTGGTAGATCCTCCTTTTTCGAAACCTTCAATCGGGGAAATAGCAGGGATAAAGGCACGCCATTGGGAAGACCAGAATTTCCCAATGAAATCCTTTCCTGCCTCACCTCTACTTTGGAACTGGGCTAATAGGCCAGGCATCTTAAAGAGAATAAATTTGCTTTCTCCTGAAACAGAAATGGTCATTGGCCCCCGGAAGACCCTCATAAGATCTTCGGAAGCCATTTCGTAGTCCTCTGCCAGTTCAAGCAGATGTAGTTTTCCGTACTCCTCTGCAGGCAGTTCTGGAGCATTGAAACCAATGGCCAGTAGTACAGGATCAGGCAGGATCAATGGAGTGCGCCACTCAGCAGGTTTTAGAAGTGAAAGGAGCTCTTCCGTAAAAACTGTCTCCAGACCTGAGATCTGCCAGACCATCTCTCCCTTGGTACTGCTGCTTTCCCATCTTCCGTGGAGTGAAATATTTCCCGGTTTTGTTGGAATACCATAGAGAAGGGCTATCTGGCTTAGAAGGCCTGCGTCATGGATCTTGATAAAATTTTCATGATCCCCGAATAAAGGCGAACCTTCAAGTTCAATGGCCTCCATGTTGCCGGCAAGAACCTCCCCCATGGATGAAAGGTCCTGGACGGAATTGGAAACCAGCAGAAGTCCCCCATCACGTTTTAGGAAGATTGGCTCCCTGATAGCTGGAGGTTCTAACAATAATACACCATCATCATTCTTTACAAGTTTAACGTCCTTTATATCCTTCCATGTTTCGGGAAAGGATCCTTCGGAAAGGGTCTGAAGTTCTTCATAGGGAATTTTCATGGATGCCATTAACCGGATCCTGTCCTGATCCCAAAGAGCAAGTAAGGCCACTTTTTCACTCTTGGAAGCTAAACGTGAAAAACTCTCATAAAAGGGTAATGAGCTTTCCCTATTTTCATCAATGTCAAAAAAAAGGTCCTTTGGATCTGAATTGAAAAGGGTTCCATCACTAAGAGTAAAGACATAGGGTTGTCCCCCATCAGGTTCCGGTATGGCGCTCAACAGGCCCCTGACTTCAGGTTCATGCCCGAAAATAACCAGTAGAGCAACAATGAATACTATCCCGAGGATTATCCCGGACCAGAATAGAAAACCCTTTCTCATAAAGGTCACTCCCATGATCTTTCAGATTTGATAATGCTACCCTGTTATGCAATATCCCTCATTTTACCTCTGTTTTTTGTCCGACTTTTGCCTGGGCAGTTTCAAGAAGAAGCTTGGTGGAATTCAGGAGAGATAGAATTTCATCGTGTTCTTCAAAATCTTCTTCCCTGTAACGCAGCCCTTCCGCAAGGTCAGAAATATCAGTAAGAAGCATACTTATCTCTGTTTCCCTGGAAACTGGCGAGACAGGAATGATCTTCTCCCGAGTCACCTCTTCGAGACCCGGATAAAGATCAAATTCCTGGTTCACTCTTGGAACGAAGGTCTCAAATCCCTGGCTTTGCAAACTTTCTGATAACGCTTTGGAAGATCTCGGTTCTCCGTGAGTGATAAAGAATTTCGGATTGGTCTTGAAATTTGAGGCCCAGGCAAGGAGATCTTCCCTGTCTGCATGAGCAGAAAAACCATTGATGGTATGGATGTGTGCTTTGACAGACACCTCTTCACCTGCCATCCTTATCGTTTTGACCCCTTCCACTATTCTTCGCCCGAGGGTTCCATGGGCCTGGTATCCCACAAAGACCAGGTGATTCTTCTCGTTCCAGATGCCGTGTTTGAGATGATGGACTATTCTGCCGCCACTACACATCCCGCTCCCGGCCAGAATCACTGCATGATCTACATTATTGATGGCCCTTGAATCGTCCGCCTTTTCAACGAAATGAAGATTTTCCGGACAGAGCGGGGTATCCCCGGACCTTATATGGCCCTGTACCTCTGTAGAAAAAAGAGACGGATACTCGGTATATATATCAGTGGCCTTGACCCCCATAGGGGAATCAAAATAGATAGGCACATGGTCTTTCATAATACCCTCCTTCTGCATGAGCATCAGTTCGTAGAGTATTCTCTGTGCCCTGTCAACAACAAAGGTGGGGATCATGACCTTCGATCTGGTTTTCAGGGCCTCAGTTATTACATCCCTGAATTCCTGACGGGTCTCTTCATTTCCCCTGTGTGACCTGTCCCCGTAAGTTGACTCGATAACAACGAAATCCGCATCTTCAATAAACGCCGGATTCCTTCCCATTACAGGCTTTTGGGGACCGAGGTCTCCCGAAAGGACAACCTTCACTTCTTTATTTCCATCATTGAGAAAAAGCTCCAGGATAGCACTCCCAAGAATATGTCCCGCATCCCTGAACCTGGCTTTAATGCCTGGAACCACATCGATCACATCATCATAGCTTACAGGCGAAAGGAATCTGATAGCTTCCTCCACATTCCCTTCGTCAAAAAGAGGTCCCACAGCTGGAAGTCCCTTTCGGGCGTTTTTTCTCGTCTTCCATTCTGCTTCTTCCTTCATCAGATGTGCTGAATCCCTCCAGAGCACTTCTGTAAGCTGAACAGTCGGAAGGGTTGCAAAGACCTGTCCTTTAAATCCTTCTTTATACAGTAGGGGTATCCTGCCGGAATGATCTATATGGGCGTGAGTCAGGAGAACGGCATTAATACTGGTAGGCGTGAACTGGAAAGGCTCACGGTTCCTCTTCTCTTCATCTTTTCCCTGGTGTAATCCACAATCTATCAGTACCCTGCTGGAACCGACCTCTAAAAGATAGTTCGAACCGGTGACTTCTCCTGCTGCTCCCAGCACTTTCAGTTTCATCTTCCCTGCCTCCTTTGATTTGGTATGGTTGATCTCCTTTAAGAAAGGGATCAACCCGGTAAGTCATGAAATATCGTAGTCCTTCCCCGGAAGAAAGCACCTGAGGAGAGCTCCATTACCTGGAGAAGATCTCAATTCGAGGTATCCCCCAAGAAGCTGAAGCCTTTCGGTTATATTTGCAAGACCACGATGACCTTCAACCCGGAGTTTTTCATAATCCAGTTCAGGTTGGAAACCTGAGCCGTTATCCGAGATCTCGAAGATCACCTTGTCCTCAGAACTGAATATTTTTCCAGTTACTATGGTAGCGCTGCCGTGTCTGAAGGAATTATTCACAGCCTCCTGAAAAACCCGAAAACATGCCAGAATGGCGTCTGTTCCAAGTACCAGGCCCTCCTCTACCTCTATAGTAACAGCGATGTTGAAATAGCGGGAAAGCCTGTCTGCCAATTCAGTCATGGCATTCTCCAACCCCAACTCCAGCCATGGAGGCGAGAGCTCATCACAAAGGTTGCGTAGTTCCCTTACGGTATTATGGGCAGCATCCTCTGCAATAGCAAGATGTTCATCACTGGTAAACCTGTCTTCACTCCCTGATGTCATTTTAAAAAGCCTGATCTGCTGTATCAGTGCCGTAACGGCCTGCAGTGGACCATCGTGTATCTCCCTTGCGATACGTGATTTCTCATCTTCCTGCACTTTCACAAGATCATTGATATACCGCTTCCTCAGTTCATCGCGTTCTATCGAAGCTTTTGAAAGATCATACAGGACCTTTCTGAGGGTCCTGATCTCTGTAACAGCTCTCGGGTCATCTATCATTGGTTTATCTTTACCCCAACGTAGTGAACTTATCTCCTCAGCGAGAGACCTCATTGGAATGATTACCCATTTCCAGAGAGGAAGTATGGCAACGACCGTAGAAACTGCAACAATGGCAGCAATAACGATCCACAGGTGGTTGAACTGGATCATTGGACCAAGGAGTTGTTTCCAGGCCACTGCCGCAACTACATAGATATCTCCACCTGAGGATGGAAGAACAGCTATGGTATATTTTTCACCGCTTGCATCCCTGACCTCTATAGCCTGCCCAACGGGCATTTCAGCTTTCCAGATTGAAGCGATCTCCTCTGCACCGGGAGAGGCAAAAAGAAGATTCCCGTCAGATGTCAGGACAGCCACCCATCCAGGAATGGAGGTCCCGATGGAAAAGATATCCCATCGGTTCATGTTGAGCATGTGCGGGAAAACCCTTCTCCAGCCCTGGGATTCCTGCTCCAGCTTGTAAACTACGTTCTCGGCAAGGTTTTCCACATAGGATCTGGCAACCCTTTCCATGGTATTCTCGTGATGGTAAAGGCCAAATCCAGCTGTCAGCAAAACTGCAGAAGTAGGCAATATTATGGCAAGGAAAAGAACCAGAAGAAGTTGCCGTTTCATTCAATAAGCTCCTCCAGGGTAACTATTCCATATTTCAAGGCAAGAAGAAGAGATTCTGTCTTGTTTTTAGCCCCAAGTTTATCGTATATGGATGCGAGATGGGTCTGAACGGTCCTTTCACTGATATAAAGCTTTGAAGCCACCTCCTTGCTCGAATAACCTCTTGCAGCCAATAAAAGGACCTCTCTCTCCCTCGAGGAAATGGATTCCGGCATGAAATCTTTATCCCCCACTGCATTTGCAACTTCTGAATCCAGGTATAGACCACCCTTAGACACGGTCAAAATAGCCCTGGAAAGTTCATCAGGGGGTGCCGTTTTCAGAATAAATCCTCTTGCTCCGGCCCTAAGAGAAGCAAGCACATATTGCTGGGCATCATAGGAAGTCAGTATTATGACAGCGACTGGAAGGCCTGCTTCCTTAACCATCCTGGCTACCCTGACACCATCCTGTTTTGGCATTCTAATGTCCAGGAGGGCTACCTGGGGTTTCAATTCTGTAATCATATCCCAGGCCTGTGAACCATCCTCAGCTTCGCCAATGAGCTTGATCTCCCTGTCTTTCTCCAGGTATGAGCGCAAACCGGCCCTGGTCAAAGGGTGATCGTCTGCCAGGATTACTGTAATAGCCATGAAATACCTCCATTCACTCAACTGAAGTATTGCAATATATTCACAAGGTTATCATCACTTAAATAGATGATAGAAGAGTAAAACTACTTAATGGACCTTCCCCTCGAATTACAACCGCAAGGATGGAAATTTCCCCTTTCCGTCCCATCTTCAAGGCTTTCCTGATATTTCGAGGAAAAGTCACTTCCCTTTGTCCTGACTCCAGGTAACATATCGAATTCAGGCTCAAGCAGATATTCCGGATCATGGAAGTACTATTCCTATTCTCTGAAAGTTCTTGAGGTCTGCACTTATGGTATCTATCCGGCATGGAAACAGGACCTGGTCTATACTTTTTCCGCTTCCATCAGGTGCCCGACAGATGGTTCCATCAGGTCAGGAACTTTCAGCGTGATCTCTTTTCCTGACTTATTCAAATAAACGATCCGTTCAATCCTGGCGTTCTTTATCATACGTCTACATAAAAGGCAGGGTTCTCCTGAGGCAGTGGTCCCATCCCGGTTGAAACCTGCTATATATATAGTTGATCCCTTCATTTTGACGGGGTCACCATTGATAATAGCATTCTGTTCAGCGTGCACTGCAACGCATAGTTCATATCTCTCGCCTTTTGGGATCTTCAACTCTTCCCTGACGCACCTGCCTGCATCCGAACAGTTCGTCTCGCCTCGGCATGCGCCGTTATATCCTGTGCTGACTATTACATGATCATTCACGATAACTGCCCCATAATGTCTCCTGATGCAGGTAGATCTCTGGGAAACCACCCTGGCAATATTTAAAAAATACGTATCCCAGGAAGGTCTTGCGTTTTTGATATCACTCAAGGAATATCCCCTCTTTCTGTTTCCTGGCCTGAAAAACCGAACAAAACTGCCATGGCAAGGTAAAGATAGGTACCCGGAAATAATTAAACCACATAACTGACCGATTCACAGGGTTTGCACATAATAAATACCCCCTATAATTCCGGAAATTCAGAAATGTTTCCCTGCAAAGATATTTATGATACTCTGAAAAAATGAAGATCTTGAGGTTATATCCATGAAAGGGTTTTTCAAAGTAAGGGGTCTTGACAGCCAAAGGATCTCCTGGTGCCTTTACGATGTGGGAAACTCAGCCTATGCCACCACTATCATGGCTGCAGTATATCCTGTTTTCTTCAGGGAAGTTGCCGGATCCAGTCTTCCAGTAAATCTCCCAACCGCTTACTGGGGATACGCCTCTTCAATCGCTCTTCTATGCAGTGCCATCCTGGCACCTTTCCTCGGAACTCTGGCAGATCTAAAAGGCTCTAAGAAAAGATTGCTCGGTCTCTTTACCATGCTCGGTATCTCCTCCACAGCTCTAATGTCCACAGTAGACAAGGGAGAATGGTTTTTCGCCTTGACTCTTCTTGTACTATCTTCTATAGGGTTTTCTGCTGCCATTATCTTCTATGATTCCCTGCTTCCCCATATAGTTCCCATATCACAGATGGATCTTCTTTCAGCCCAGGGTTTTGCTTTTGGTTATCTTGGTGGTGGGCTGTTATTAGGATTTAATCTTTTCATGATAAGATCTCTACCTGCTCTTACAGGTATAAAACTCTCCTTCATCAGTGTTGCCATATGGTGGCTGTTATTTTCCATACCCATTATGATAAAAATACCCGAACCGGCATTCGTTCTGAAGAAGGAGGAAATGGGAACATCTACCCTGATCTCCACATATAAAAGGCTAAAGGCTACTTTCACCGAGATCAGAAGGTACACGGAAGTATTCAAATTTCTCCTGGCCTTCTGGTTATATAACGACGGAATAGGCACGATAATAAGGATGGCCGCTATTTATGGTTCCCAGGTAGGTATCAGCATGACAAGCCTTGTGGGAGCACTTTTGCTTACCCAGTTTATTGGTGTACCTTTCTCCCTCTTTTTCGGAAAGATCGCAGGGAGAATTGGTGGGAAAAGAGCAATAATGATGGCCCTGATATGGTACTTTGGTTTAAGCATAGGCGCGGTCTTCCTACGCACACAATGGCATTTCTGGGCACTGGCTGTGGGAGTAGGGATGGTCCAGGGCGGGGCACAGGCACTGAGCAGAAGTGTCTATGCTTCTATGTTGCCGAAGCTACAGAGTGCTGAATTTTTCGGTTTCTACGATATCTCAAGTAAATTTGCCGGCATAATAGGCCCTGCACTCTTTGGCTTGATAACACAGCTGACAGGATCCAGCAGAATAGGGATCGGGGTTGTATCGCTCACATTCGTTTTAGGGATGTTGATCCTCGCTAAAGTGGATGTAGAAAAAGGAAGACAACTTGTAGCATGAGGCAGGATCATGGGTTTTAACAAAAGGGTCCTTGGCATTTTACTTGTTCTTCTGATATTTCTAAGTTCAGACAAAGCTCCGGGCATTTCCATGAGTAATTTCCCTCCTCCAGTCTTCAGAAATGGAAATACTGGGAATCCCTGGTTGGCCATAACCTTTGATGATGGCCCCCATCATTGGGAAACACGACAACTTCTGGATCTACTTCATGACCTGGATGTAAGGGCAACATTTTTTCTTGTAGGAAAGGAAGTGTTGCAATGTCCCGATATTGTAGCAAGGATGGCAAAGGAGGGACACACAATAGGCAACCACAGTTTCAGACATTGGAACCTGCCACGGCTGAACAGAGAACAGATCTTCCTTGAATGGACATCCTGCAGTGAAATCATATCGAACATAACAGGCTTGCCGGTAAGATTCTGCAGACCTCCGGGGGGTAATTATTCCATTGATGTGCTTCTGGCAGCACAAGAGGCGGGCCTCAGTCCCATCCTCTGGAGTGTTAACAGTTATGATGCTGGTGAAAAAGATCCGGAAAGGATCGTATCCAATGTGATCAACCACATGGAACCAGGTGCAATAATCCTCTTCCATGACGGTTTCGAAGCGACGCTGAAAGCCCTCCCTGCAATTGTAAAAAAAGCCAGGGAGAAGAAACTGGTCTTTGTCACTTTAGACCAGATGTTCCAACATTAGCCTGTTTACATCCGCATTTTTCAAAAAGGTCACAAACATCCATGTCAGATCTTATTCCAAAACGAGTAAGGGCAAAATCATATTTTATGGGATCTAAAGGTGAAATAGATCTGAAGGCCTCCGTTATTTCTAGTGCTGTCTTTAGATTTACGGTTTTCCGCCTGGTAATCCCCAGGACCCTGGAAATATGGTAAACATGGGTATCTACAGGCATTATCAGATCAGAAGGTTTGAATCTTCCCCACCCTCCCGGGTCTACTTCATCCTTTCTCACCATCCATTTGAGAAAAAGGAACAGTCTTTTGCATGCACTATTCCTGGAAGGGGAGACGAGAAGGCTTGAATTTGCCAGGCCCCCTTCAACTTCCAGTTCCTCTACGAAACTTGAAATTGCCGAAAGAAAATTTTTTTCGATCCCTATCTTGTGAAATATTGCCTCTTCAAGGCTACCATAGACCCGGATCATCTGCCTGATACTTCTCAACAGGGCAATAACCTCTCTTCCAGTGGTGAACCGATGTTTGAAACCAAGATAATTCTTTTCCATAAAAGTCTCTGAACATGACATCAACACATCAAGGGGTTCTTTGCCGAGAGGTTCAAGAACTTTTGAAACGCTCGTCAGAATCTGTTGAACCCTTCCATAAGCCAGAGAGGAAGCTATAAAACCTACTAACTCCCTGCTCCGTAGATCCTGATATTGATAAAGAAACTGCAGAGGATCGGGACTTACAAGATCTCTCCTGTTATAGGTTCTGTAGATCTCTTCGAAAACAGGGAGATATCTTCTCATGCAATCAGAATATTCCAATGATCAACTTTTTCCTCTCGAGTTAAGCTTCATTTAATATAAATGTAGGAGCATGCTTTGGAGATTTTCCTTTTTTGATCTCATGGTACATTTTATATGTCAGTGGAACCCCTTTTTTTAAAATCTGAGCGCTGATAACTTCCCCAATGAAAAGAATATGGCTATGGACAGGATAAGTCTGGATGACCTTTGCACATAGAGTCGCCAGCGTGTGCTGGGTCACTATGGGAAGGCAATTGTCATGGACCTCGAATTCACAAGTGGCAAATTTATCCACTTCTCTGCCACATTTGAATCCGAAGTTCCCGATAAAGGGCATGGGAACAGTTTCATCGAGGACCGATACAGAGAATTGCCCACTTTCCCTTAAGAGCTCAGTGGTGAAGTTCTCCTTGTGCAGGGCAGTAGCTATACAGATCTGAGGGATCCCGGTCAGCTGCATAAGAGTGTTCGCTATCTGGCCGTTAAACTTCCCTTCATGTCCTGTGCTTATAATATAAACACCTGAAGATATCATATATAACGCTTCGGGTTGAATATTGTCCGAGTTCATGTTCATCATCCTTTCCATAACCTGATTCAATTGTTCACTGTCCCCTCGGTATCATTATAAAACAAGGGCAAGCCATAAATGACTTGCCCTTTAACCATTACTACAGAAAACGCATCATATTCCAGATTCCTAATCAGCTTCTCTTGACCCAAGCTCCCTGTCAACCATGTAAAGTCCATGTCTTGATTCTGCTATCATCTTCAGTTTGTTGACTATCTCTTCAGCATTAGCTTCTTCCTCTACCTGTTCTGAAACAAACCACTGAAGCATGATATTTGTGGCATGGTCCTTCTCAGAAATGGCCAGATCGGTAAGATGGTTTATCCTTGAAGTGATATACTGCTCATGCTCATAAGCCGCTTCAAATACGGACAAAGGTGAATCCCATTCAAAGGGAGGCTCCTCAAGAGCGGTCAGCTTAACCCTTCCGCCTCTTTCTACAAGGTAATCATAAAACTTCATGGCATGGGACATCTCTTCCTGTGACTGAATATCCATCCATCTTGACATACCCATTAAATTTTCTGAAGCAAAATATGCAGACATGGCTTTATAAATATACGCTGAAAAGAGTTCGGCGTTTATCTGCTCATTTATAGCTTTTTCAATATTTGACCCTATCATTCTGTCATCCCCTCCATAATCCGTGAATATTACAATATTCCCTTGCTTTTTCCGGTGTGAAATCTTCAAATATCGCTTCCGGGAGCTCTCCAGGTTTAAGGAAGGTCCTGCATATCCTGTCACCGGAAATTATCTCGATCCATTCAATGTAATGCTCTTCCTTCATAGGATGGGGGACACTTCCCACTTTAACCTTCCTACCTTCTGTTACAGGAACGTGTTTTTCTGTTGAAGAATCAGCTGTATTTTCCTCAAGCAATTTCATGGATTCACCACAACAAAACATTTCTCCAGCCCCACTATGAAGGACCTCAACCATGTTTCCACACAATCCACATCTGTATACCTGCATTCTTTCTGTCATGAAATCACCTTCCTCTAATTTTTAATTCCCTTTAGACTCAATATTTTATGACTGTTATAGAGTAGTCTTCTAATGTAGACTGAATTACAGGTTATTTATACCCCATATGGGTATGGTAGTCAATAACCCTTAAATAAACGGGGGGGCAAATGCCCCCCTGAAAATCGGATGCATTAGCCTCGTACTATCGCTGCAGGCCTCTCTCTTTCATGCTACCTGGAATGAGGTTATCAAGTATACAAGCCGAAATACCGGCAACTGCCATTGCTGTATTCCCAATAGCCCAGAGAATTTCGCCAAGGATACCCAGGGAAAAGAAAAGATCCTTGTGCTCCCCGACCCACGAAGGCAGACCAAGGGCCATAAGGAAGGCAAAACCCACTATCATGACATTTCTCTGGGATCCCATATCGGCTCTCATTAATGCCTGAATACCCAAAGCTCCTATGATCCCGAACAAGGCAATATAACAACCACCGATAATAGGTGTAGGAATGGTTGCTATTAAAGCACCAAGCTTTCCTATAAGGCTCATTATCAGGAGAATAACAGCACCTGCCCTTACTACATTTCTTGACGCAACACCGGTAAGTCCGATAAGACCAATATTTTCCGTGTATGAAGTACAGGCAACAGCTCCTGTAAGACCTCCAATGACACAACCAATACCTTCAGCCCCTATACCCCTGTTTATCGTATCTTCAGTTGGGTCAGGCAAACCTGCGGCATTACTGACATTGAAATAGTCTCCTATGGATTCGATAAAAACTGCAAAAAATCCGGCAAGAATGGCCCCAAAAGCCATAAGGCTGAACTTTGGCATTCCCCAGGGGGTGATGCCAGTAAATCTGAACCAGGGAGCGGAATAAACGCTTTCAAGATTGATAAATACCGGATGATCCATGGAAATAAAACCGGAAAGGCTTGCCAGGAGACTCAACAGATAGACTATTACCACTGAGGAAAGAATTGAGAAGATATTAAGAAATTTGTTGTCAGACCTGAGGCTGAAAAGAAAGATCAGGAAAACGACCCCAAGAGATGCAGGCCAGTAATTTGCAGCGTTCATTCCTACTGCCACTGGAGCAAGGCTGAACCCGATAGCCATTATGGTAGGTCCTATGGTGATGGGGCCGATGAACTTCTTGAGTTTTCCTACAAGCCTGGTATATCCAACTATGCCGAGCAGAAGGCCCCCTAGAATAAGAGCACCTCCAATGTACTGCATGCAAACTTCAGGACCCATAGTCCCATAGATCCCGATAATTGTCATTACAGGAGGGATAAAGCTGAAAGAAGAACCCTGAACAATAGGAAGACCCGACCCGAATCTGCTTGTCTGAAGAAGTGTGGAAAGGCCCATGGCCAGATAAACACAACTTACAAATGCAGCGATCTGTGGGGTAGTCATTCCCATAGCCGGGCCAAAGATCAGTGGTACGAGCGTAGTGGCCCCAAAAAGGGTAAGGACGTGTTGTGCTCCTGCCAGTATCAGGACTGGAAGTGGGGGAGTATCTTCAACTGAATAAATAATGTTCTTTGCCATTAAGAGCACCTCCAAAGGTCATTTGGATAGATTTTACCATTTTGATAAACCGGTTGCATAAATTTCTTGTATTTGTTTCAGAGATTTTTTATCAAACCCTTTAAGAAGATGTACAATCCTTATCGGGAGGTGAAAGGATGAGAGAAGAACCTGATATCCAGGCAGAACGATGTGCTTCCATGATAGAAAGGTCCAGATCCATTGTCCTGTTGAGCGGTGCTGGGATGTCCACTAATGCCGGTTTGCCAGATTTCAGAGGGCCCAATGGAATATACCGGCAGAAAATGAATGTGGATCCAGAAATGATCTTCGACATAGATCAATTCTGGGCCAGGCCTGATTTTTTTTACTCCTTCCATCGGGAATTTGTCAGAGCCGTTGAAAAGATCAGCCCCACCTTCGGCCATGTTTTTTTTGCTGCGTTGGAGAATACGGGTAAGATGCTCGGGATTATCACGCAGAACATTGATGCCCTTCACCAGAAAGCAGGTTCCAGGAACGTGCTGGAGATCCATGGAAGCAGCTGGAAGAATTTCTGCACCCGTTGCGGCCATGGATATGATTACTATCACATGATCAGAAAAATGGAGACTGAGGAAGTCCCAAGGTGTGAAAATTGTGGAGGTGTAATTAAACCTGACATCGTCTTTTTTGGAGAGAACGTTAAAAACCTTCATAAATGCCAGGATATGGCATCAACAGCCGATCTCATGCTGGTAGCAGGCTCATCTCTGGCAGTATTTCCCGCCGCCCTTCTCCCTTCCATGTGCCATGGCAAAATTGTAATAGTCAACAAGGGAGAGATATCATTATCCTATCTTCCGAGAGAAAGGCTAGCTCTCCATATTGAAGAAGACATAGATGAATTTTTCGAGACAGTCAACTCATACCTGAAGATAGCAGTGGGGAAATGCCCAGATTGCCATAGTTTCCGATCTGGGAAGGAACTTAATCCATAAATATAAGAGATGAATAGAATCGGTTTATCTCTTTTTTTATTGAAGAGGCTCTCGCTATCCTGAATTCGATCTTGTTGTGACTGATCTCCTCCAATTCTTTGACCTTGTCAAGGGGAAGTGGCTCTGCAGTAGCCAGTAATAACGTTCCATCCTTTTCCTGTTGCAAAGGAAGGATCTGGTATTTTGAGGCGATCTTTTGGGGAACAAGTTTGAGAACCCCGGCATCGGGGGTATAGGAAGCGAGCAGCACCAAAGGGATCTGCATCTGCCTGCTTATTGCTTCTGTAAGTTGTCTTTCATCCAGCCAACCCTTTTCAAGAAGGATCTCTCCGATCCTGGATGCTCGTCCCTTCTGCTCCTCAAGTACCATTTCCATCTGTTCGCTACTTATCATACCAGCATTTACCAGGACCTGGCCGAGTAAGGTGTTTTTATAGACCTCCCCGGCGTTTGATCCATTCAATAGTTGATAATATTCAGGGATAGCCTTCCTGATCTCAGAAGGAACTCCGATAAAAACTTCCAGTTGATGGTGGGTCACCTCTCTCAGTTCATCAGCAGCAAGAACATTCAAAGGCTCACTTACAGCAATCCGGATGGTTTTCTCTCCAAGTACCTTCAGAGGTAAACATTGAAGTCTCTCAGCCACCAGGATAGGGACAAGGCTCAAAGCTTTCTTGTCAGGGGGGTAGTCCTTCAATGAAACCAGGGGGATGGCAAGTTGTACACTTAAAGCTCTGGTAAGCTCAGACTCGGTTACCCATCCATTCTTCAGCAGGATCTCTCCAAAACGTTGTCCCGATACTTTCTGCT
>JAFGMB010000021.1 GCA_016927765.1 Synergistales bacterium | reverse complement strand
GATGAGATCCTTTTCAAGCCTCTGTCAAGGCTTGCCTGGGTCCTGCCGTACAGGTTGACCCTGTATCCTCCCAGGGCGAAGACAAGGGCAGTACCTGACCCCATGGTTCCTGTGCCTATTCCTGCAATCAACCGGATCTGTTCTAGTTTCATGATCTACCTCCATTAGCGGGATTCTGCTGTTAGTTGAATAAGCCCTTCATACCCATATCCCCTATCATGAATAGATTTTAACAGGAATTGAGTATCTCGAGAGATATGGAAGGTAAATGTCATTTCCCTAAATAATTCACACCATATGCATGATTTCATTATTTGTTTACAATAGTAACATCAGAAAGAAAGGAGATGTTGTCCATGAAGTCAAGAAAGATAACCGAAAGGGTTCAATGGATGGGGGCCATTGACTGGGATCGGCGCCTTTTCGACTCCCTTATCCCCCTTCCTGACGGCACCAGCTATAATGCTTACCTTGTCATGGGTTCCGACAAGATCGCCCTGATCGATACGGTCGATCCGGCAAAGGTGGATATACTTTTTGAACAGCTGAAGGAAATTCCCCGGATAGACTACGTCATATCCCTCCACTCCGAGCAGGACCATTCCGGCTCTATTCCCTTTGTTCTCGATAGATACCCTGACGCACAGCTTATATGCTCATCCAAGGCCCGGGAACTGCTTCTGGAACATCTTTCCATCCAGGAAGAGAGGATCAGGGTGGTTGAGGAGGGTGAAAAAATCTCCCTGGGAGACCTTAGCCTTACCTTTCTTTACACCCCCTGGGTCCATTGGCCGGAAACCATGGTTGCCTTCCTGCCCGAAGAAAAGATCCTGTTCACCTGTGATCTCTTCGGTTCCCATCTTGCCACATCTGACCTTTACGCCGGTAGTGACCCTTATGTATGTGAGGCCGCCAAGCGCTACTATGCGGAAATAATGATGCCTTTCCGCACCATAGTTCAGAAAAACCTGGACAAGATAAGTGACCTGGACTATGAGGTTATTGCCCCAAGCCACGGCCCAATCTACGATAAGCCGGATTACATCCTGGAGTCCTATCGGGACTGGGTTTCTGAAAGGGTGTCCAACAAGGTGGTAATTCCCTATATTTCCATGCACGGGAGCACTGCAAAGATGGTGGACCACCTGGTCAGCGCCCTGGTGGAGAGAGATATCAAGGTTGAAAGGTTCGAGCTTTCCACTACTGATCTGGGGAAACTTGCCATGGCCCTGGTAGATGCGGCCACCATTGTGATAGGAACCCCCACGGTGCATTTTGGGCCTCACCCCATAGTCTTCTCCATAACCCAGCTCGCCAACGCCCTGAGGCCAAAGGCCAGGTATGCGGGCATCATAGGCTCCTATGGCTGGGGAACAAAGGCAGTGGAACAGATCTCGGGGTTGATACCCAACCTGAAGGTGGACGTTCTCGGCACGGTTATGTGCAAAGGTTATCCCCGTGAAGAGGATCTGAGATCCCTGGAGGAACTCGCAGACGCCATAAAAGAGAAACATTCCACATTGCAGGAGGGAAATTAATGTCAATAGCCATGAAAAGGGTTTATGAAGATCCCGGTGACGAGGATGGCTATCGTGTCCTGGTGGACAGGTTATGGCCAAGAGGCATATCAAAAGAGAAGGCCCGTATCGACGAGTGGATAAAAGACGCCGCTCCCTCCGATGAGCTCCGGAAGTCCTATCACAGTGGAAAACTGGGCTGGGAGGACTTCCGGGAACAATATCTCAAGGAGTTGGAAAACCATGGGGATATGCTTTTCCCCCTTGCCGGGCTTGCATTGAAACAAAAGGTAACCCTGGTATTCAGTTCCAGGGAAGAAAAATACAACAATGCTGCGGTGCTTAAAGAATATCTCGAGGACATGGGATCGGAAAAATAGATAAACCCTGCCTGGGAGAAAATTCAGCATTTTCAAGAACATGAGGGGATCCCGGATCGATCTTGATACCCAGGGGCACCTTATGTTCTTTTTTTCTCTTTTCAGCCACGGGTAGATCCCTCCTTGAGCAAGAAGGGGTCTACCCTGGGAGGTGCTTACATGATCAGTGTTGACTCAGGAAATTCTTCTGTGGGAGATCAGGCTATCCGGTATTGATAGAACAGTTGAAGTTCTATCTCACAGGCAAGGAGTTTCCGGGGAGACACAGGATATATATCTTTAACTGTGATCTCCATGGTTCCGCCGAAATTAAGAAAAGGTATTACCTGTCTGCCAAGATGGGATGGAAGGAGACCCACGACCATTCCGTTTTTTAATCTCAGTTCCATGTTCCCGGGTTCGAAGGTTTTCTGATAGGGTGATATAAAAAGGCGGTCTCCCGGTTGGCAGAAAGATCTCAAAATATCCTGGCGGCACGATCCGTCTTCATTGAACCGGTCAACTCCGGACACGTGACATTTTTTCTGGATAACAAGGTCGGATCTTTCTGAAGGAGAGGAAGGGGGTATATATATGCACATTTTCTTTCCCCAGTACATTACCCAGGCGTAACTGGTGATAAGTAAAGCTAAAAGAGTTCCCAAAACAAAAGATCTTCTGGTTTCTTCCAAGGTAGATACCTCCCCCGGTTTCAACAAGGCAGATTATACACCCGGAAGGGGCAAAGTTAATTAAAAAATACTTAATTTATGCTTGTTTTGATATCCCCTTTGCCTGTTAGATCTTTCTCCCATTACCTGGGTGGAATTGGGAACATCCGGGCGATTTTTTCAAAGCATTTTCACCAGGATGTTCTTTGCCTCCAGGTATCCCTGTTCGATCAGGTCATCCACCTGATCTATATCCACCATATTGAAAGCTGACAGATCAGGTTCTATAAGGATGTCTGCCTGTTCGGTCTGTAATTTTGTAGCTGTTTTCAATGTAAAGTCAAAGGATCTCAATAATACCTCGATGATATTTCTGGGCTTGCTGTGTCTGTGCCTGGCATTCAGATCCACACCGATCACCAGATCAGCTCCAAGATCTTTAAGGGTGGTGACCGGAACGTTCTCCACAATGCCCCCATCCACAAGGAGCCGCTCATTTATCTCCACTGGAACGAAAATGCCCGGGATGCAGGTGCTT
>JAFGMB010000165.1 GCA_016927765.1 Synergistales bacterium | reverse complement strand
CATTACCCTTTTTCAAGACGACTTTTTCTCCGGTGGTAATATCCGTTGCCACCATGACGACAGGTATAGGAGCATCCTCCAGGTTCACATCTCCCAGATTCTCCTGGATGATCCTGCCCAGTTTCTTATTCGATAACAATCCGAACTGGGAGAGGGAGATCCCTGAGATATCCAGCCAGTTAAGGTCTTTAACGATCTCCTTTATCTCTTCCCAACTCCTGCCAAAGGCCAGGAAGGCCGATATAAAAGCCCCAATGCTCGTCCCTGCAAGATAACTGAAGGATATGTCATGTTCCTCCAGTGCCTGGAGGACGCCTATGTGAGCTGCCCCGAGGACAGCTCCTCCACCCAAAGCCAGTCCTGTCTTTCCGGATCTATCCATTTTTACCACCCAGCCTTTCCCCCGTTCCGGGAACTGAGTTCAGAAGATATCTTTACTGTTCCTCCCAAAGC
Source organism: Synergistales bacterium (assembly GCA_016927765.1). Taxonomy (GTDB): domain Bacteria; phylum Synergistota; class Synergistia; order Synergistales; family JAFGMB01; genus JAFGMB01. The sequence goes on along the minus strand of JAFGMB010000165.1, from coordinate 10,168 downwards.
TCTCACAGGATGCTCATGTTTCCATTATCCAGGCTATTGAAAGGCCGTCCGCCAGCGCTACGAGAGACCAGAAGAAAAGCTCAAGGGCTATCAGCGGCAGAGGTTCACCGAATAGATTGAAGGGAGTGAAGAACTCCCAGAACAGAAAGGTCATGAGAAAGACCAGCAGGGAGAAGAACAGCCCCCGTCTGACGGCACCTGGAGGCCAGGAAGGGCTTATCCATCTGTAGAGATAAGCATGGATCACTCCGAAGGCGATGATCCCCATGATGATCGGAAGAGGCCTGTCCACCACCAGTGGGAGGGGCTCCATCTCAGCCCAGACCGCTATGAGTTTCCTGCTCTGGAGAGAAGGGTCCATGAGAATGCCATCCCCATGAATTCCGAAACCCATGAACCGGAAGGTAGCCAGCATTGCAAGATTCATTGCCATTCCGCCCGCTATCCCGGCGATCCATGTTTTTGAATGGGACCTTTTCATGTTTCTCCTCCCACCCCTGGGATAAGTCTGTCTCTATGGATCAGAGAATACCTTTAAGCCAGACGGCTATGCCTCCTGTGCCTGCCCCCAGTATGGTTCCCCAGCACATATCCACCAAAGTCACCAGGACAGGCCAGTCCTTAATGGTGGCAAGGTTGGTGAGATCGTAAGTGGCGTAACAGATGAGGCCGAAAAAGGCACCCCTCAGGGCAGCCTGAAGGATAGTACCTTCCCTTCCGGTAACGAAAAATACCATTCCCCCAATGAACAGCAGGTAGAAAAAAGCCGCCGCGAACCAGTTGGGGCGTTCGGTCAGAAGAAAACCTATCTGGGATTTGTAGAACTTCGGAGCCACCAGCCCCAGCCAGACTCCGTCTATCGCCACAAAAGGAACAAGTGTCAAAAGATATGTTTTCAGAAGGTCAGCCATGATATTTTTCTTTCACCTCCAGGTATCGCATTTTCCCATTCGGGACCTCTTTACCAGAATACAATACCCTATCTTAATGCTCAAGTATAGGGGTAAAGTGACACCTGTTTCCAGAGGAATTCTTCAGGAGAGGAGTATTGGCCCTGAACCTGACCACCCAGAGCCTTCTTTATGATACCCATCACCTGTTGCACTTGACTTACCTTGCAGCTTTGTCTATTTTCACTTCATGGATCAATGGAGTAGTCTAAAATTTTCTGTTCTGGAATGGGGAAGAACATATGGATCCAGGAGATCTCAAAGAACGATCTGAAATCGACAGTATTCGACATTACAGCAAAAGGAAGGATGTTCGATCGGAACAACTCACCGGTCACCGGTCTTGGATAAGGTAGCCCCGGTTATTCGGCTGAATACAGAAAGGAGGTTCGTGCGTGTTGTTTTTTCCGGAGAAAGCAAAAGAAGAGGCGCTGAAAATACAGGATATGCTTGTCAATTGGAGAAGGAACCTGCATCAGATACCTGAAACTGAAGTGGATACCCCTCAGACAGAGGCCTATATATGTAGCCAGCTTGACGAGCTTGGTATCCCTTACAGGAAAGGGGTAGGTGGTCACGGCATTGTGGCGGTCCTTGAAGGTAAAAAGAAAGGGCCTGTTTTCGCCATAAGGGCTGATATGGATGGCCTGCCCATAAGGGAGGAAACAGGATTGCCCTTTGCCTCCACAAATGGCAACATGCACGCTTGTGGCCATGATGCTCATGCAGCCATGGGGCTTGGTAGCGCTTATATCCTTTCTCAGAACAGGGAAGCCCTGGAGGGAACTGTGAAATTCATTTTCCAGCCTGGAGAAGAAGGGTGTAAGGAGGGCCCCGGCGGCGCCAAACGCATGATCGATGACGGTGCCCTGGAAGCTCCGTCTGTAGATGCCATTATCGCTTTGCATACGGGCTCTATCTGGAAAGAAGGCATAAAGCCGGGAGAGATAGCTGTCAGGTATGGAAGCGCCATGGCCTGCATGGATCGGTTCGAGATAACCATAAAGGGCAAAGGAAGTCATGGGGCGTATCCTCATGGGTCCATTGATCCCATAAGTATTGGAACTCAGATCGTGACCGAGCTTCAGACCATCGTGAGCAGAGAGATGGATCCTCTTGAGCCCTCCGTGGTGAGCATCTGCGAATTCCATGCCGGAAGGGCTTTCAACATCATCCCGGGAGAATGCAGGATATCGGGGACTGTCAGGGCCCTTAACCAGGATAACAGGGAATTCATAGCCCGGCGGATAGAGGAGATGGCCCGTACCGTTGCAGAAGGCATGAGAGGTTCCATAGAGTTCAGATACGGTTGGGAAGGGCCTCCTTCTGTAGTTAACGACCCGGAGATCACGAAACTTTTCGAGGAAGTAGCAAAAGAGGTCCTCGGTCCCGAAAAGGTAAGGCAGATCCAGAAACCCTCCATGGGAGGAGAGGATTTTGCCTTTTTCCTTGAGAAAGTCCCTGGAACCTTCGTATTCCATCCCGGATGCAATGAAGAAAAGGGACAGGTCTATCCTCACCACAATTCAAAGTTCGATATAGACGAGGATGTTTTATGGATCGGCCCGGCTGTATGTTCTGCTATGGCCGTAAGATGGCTTCAGTTGAACAGTTGAACAGTTGAACCCTGTTTTTCTGGGGGAGGGATAGGGAAATGTCTTTGGAGGAGAACAAATCATTGGTGCGGCGTTTCTATGAGGAAGTGGCCAGTACGGGAAGGGTTGAACAAATAGGAGAGTTCCTCTCTCCTCATTATACGGAAGTCATGGATGGCAAAAGATACAAAACCGGCATTGAAGGGGCAAAGGAACATATCCTGGGGGTTCGGAAGACTTACAAGGACCTCCGTATTGAGATCGAAAAGCAGATCGCCGAAGGGGAATGGGTGGTTTCATGCATTACTGCGAGAGGGATCCATGCAGGGGAATGGATGGGAATGAAGCCCACCGGGAAACCTGTTGCCTTCACAGGAGTTAACGTGGATCGTGTGGTGAACGGCCGGATAGTTGAACATGGCGGCGCAGCAAACATGCTGGGTCCCCTTCTTGAGATCGGGGTTGTCAGGTTCGCGGGGACTGAAGACGAGTGACCTTTGACTGATGAGAGAAATACCATTACAAGGTGCCGGGTAACATACCATGAAAGGGAGATCAATATGCCTACACTACCTATAGTTGAAATGACGGGGGTATTCGGAAATGACAGAAAGAGGATCGACCATGCAGTGAAGGTCTTCGGCTATGCCACTGCCATAGCTGAAATGGAATCCATGGATCCCCGGACCCGGGAGGTCGTAGCCATCTCATCGATCCTCCATGATATTGGCATCAAGGAATGCGAGAGAAAGTACAATAACTCCTCATGGAAATGCCAGGAGATCGAGGGTCCCCCCATGGCCAGGGATATCCTGGCACAATTGGGTGTAAATGAGGATATCATTGAAAGGGTCTGTTTCATCATCGGCCACCATCACAGTTTTGAATATATAGATGACCTGGATTTCCAGGTGCTGGTAGAAGCGGATTTTATAGTCAATGCCAGTGAAAAGGAACTGGACAGGGATACCGTTATGGATTTTGCGGAAAAATATTTCAGAACGGTTTCGGGAAAAAAGATCCTCGGAAAAATGTATGAGCAGAAATAAGAATGTCCGGGGTAAGATCATTGCAAAGGTAAATTTATACAAGAAATTCAAGGCAACTTATCAGCTCCGCATTCAATAGTAGCAAAGGACCCTGAATTATTCCCTCTCAGGGTCCTTCGGTTTTTAAGAAAGAAGGGGCAGTTTTATCATTCACCTGGAATGGAAATAAAAGGCCTGACTCCTTTTTTCGAGGCAGGGGGAACCCCCTTATTTCCTGCAGGTGCTCCGCAATATTTCAAAACGGCCGTTATCGGATCCTTCGATCCAGGAAAAACAACATTTTTCAAGGACTCTACATGACGCCTTATTTTCGGGTGTCGTATGGGCGATCACCTTTTGTACCCTATTGTCGGTGAAAGCCTTTGCGATAAGGGCCTGGGCTATTTCCGTGGCATAACCAAGGCCTCGATGCTCAGTCATCACCGAAAACCCGATCTCCACTACGCCACTTCCATCGGGAGGGCCTACATATCCTCCTGAACCTATCAGCAGAGCAGGTTGAGTCGGAGTTTCCCGACGAAGGGCATACCAGAGATACCACCCCTGGGCGGGTTTACCTCCCTCTGTCAGGCGGTCCAGGAAGAATTCCTGGGCACCCCGGTCATATTCGCCTGGCGGCCATCCTGGTCCCACCTGGGCGTTCAAAAGTGATGCCAGGAGCTCAGGATTCTCCAGTTCTGCTTTAACATGTTCTGGTGTTGCCGCTATTAACTCGAGGCGATCCGTATAGAGCCTCGAGGGTTTTAATTCCTTCAACTTACATCAACACCTGATTTTTCCATCATAATTCCATGGATAGGTACAAAATACGTCTATTTGAGAAAATCCTCCCTTTGGGGGCTGAAAATATCTATGATCACTGAATGGTCTTCCAGGGCTTCGCATTCATGTTCCACATTGGCCGGAACGAAAAGGCTGTCCCTTTCATGGATCTCCATTTCTTCTTCCCCGATCCTGAAACGGAAGGATCCCCTTGAAACATAGGCGACCTGTTCGTGGGGATGGCTATGGAGGGGAGCCAGTCCGCCCTTTCTGAATTCCGCCTCGGTCATCATCATTGCGCCGCCCCTTGCCAGGACTGACTGTTTAAAGGTCTCCGTTTCTATCCTGGGGTGCATGTCTTTTCTTTTGAAGAACATGATCATACCTCCTCTGAAGCTCTTTTGTGATTCCATGGTCCCGGAATTATAACTGTACATTATGGAATGGCTCAAGCAGGTTCTATGCAGCCATGTATCGATCTCCGCCCTTTTATCTTGCCTGTTTCTCCAGCACCATATCAATGGCCCTGGCCAGGGCGGCATTGAACCGTTCAGGCTGGGTAAGCATCAGGAAATGGTCAGTTCCATCAAGGACAATGGCATCGAAGGATCGCATATGCCTCCGGTTGCCTTCATAGTTGACGGGCCAGAGGCTCGCGTTGACTGTGACTATCGGAAGAGGGATCTCTTCGAACATGGTGGCGGCTTCGCCCGTAATGTACTGGGACATCATCTCCTCCATGGCGCTCATGGCCGCAGAGGGCAGGGAAGCGGACATATCCGAGATGATCCATTCCTTGAGGTTGGGGTCAGTTTCAGGCAGGACCATATCCTCCACGAAATGCCGGGTGGCGGCCCTGAAATCCTGTTTGAAGGGAGACAGCATCTGGTCAAGTTCTTCGGGAGTAAGGGGATATTCCACGTTCTCCAGGGTGTCTATACCTATAAGTCCCAGAACCCCGCCAGGCATGATCCGGGCAGCCTCGGCAACGACCGTACCACCCATGGAATGCCCAATGAGGATGACCTTGTCCTGCCCTGTTGCTTCCACCACGGCCCGGACATCCTCTCCGAAGTCTTTCATGGTGTACCTTGAACGATGGAAACCCGAGTGTCCATGCCCCGCAAGGTCTATAAGGATCACCCTGTGGTCTTTCGAAAAAAGGGGCACCTGCTCCCTCCAGTAGCGGGAATCGCAGTTCCATCCGTGTACGAATACCAGGGCGGGTTCACCCTTTCCATGTATCTCGTAGGAGATGAGGGTTCCATCTTTTGAAGGGACTATGGCAGGGCCCTGAGCCTGTGCTCCCGGTACCCACAAAATGCAAATCAGGGCTGCCAGGAAAGTGATCGAACATAACCAAGATATTGTCCCTGTCTGAAGACCAGATCTTCCCTTTTCTGAATTTTTAATTGTTCTAACCCTCATGTCTTTTTTTCACCTTTTCCTGAAATGAATTCCCATTAGATCCATTAGGACCTGATAGTTGTGTTGCTGCAACATATTGCACGGCTATTTACCAAAGGGTTCACACTATGATAAACGAATAATATTCCTGAACTGACAAGAGTGAACAAGCTCTTGCCTGGATATGTTCATCCCGCTTTTTTCAAAAGTGCTGCCAGGCGGCTGCATTCAGTTCCTGCCTGCTGTCATCCGGCAAGATGATCGTCCTCAACTCTTCCGGTTCAAGGATGCGGCCGATGGCCGTCAGCATGGTCCCTGTAGAGGAGGAGATCTTTTTTATCAGCTCTTCACATGTTCTTTCAGGGGCCGTCAGAAGAAGGCCGTAATCGTCTCCCCCTGCCAGGGCGTAGTTCCAGGCTTCCGCACCGCTGCCTTTGCTGAAGCGGGTAACTTCATCTGAGATGGGCAGTTTTCGAGAGTCTACTTCCACCCCCACCTTCGAGGCATTACAGATATGCAGCAGATCAGAGGACAGGCCGTCGCTGATATCTATCATTGAAGAGGCCAGGCCGCTTGCAGCGATAATTCGTGCTTCCTCCAGGTACAGGACAGGATTCCTGTAGCGAGCAAGGAGAATTTCACGGGTTTGGGTATCCACAGGTATTTCGGGATGAAGAGCTGACTCCAGGCCGCAGTAACCATCACCCAGGGACCCTGTGACCATAACTATGTCACCCGGCATTGCCCCATCCCGGCGAAGGATCTCGACTTCCCTGACCGTTCCCAGGACGGATATTTCCAACCGGACGCCTTGAGGTGAACGGCTGGTATTGCCACCCACAATGGAGACACCCGTTTTCCGGGCAAGTTCGGCAATACCTGAGTATAATCGCTCAACCCATTCCACACTGGTCTCTGCCGGGAGAGAAAGTGAAATGATGGCGTATCGTGGCGTACCTCCCATGGCAGCTAAATCGCTGAGATTGGACAAAAGGGCTTTGCGGCCGATCTCAGCGGGTGTAGCCAGGTGAGGTAGATAATGGATCCCCTCGATGGTGCTGTCCATGGTCCAGAGAGTAAGCTCTCCGGGTATTTGAAGAACCGCACAGTCATCTCCGAGGGCTTTTACCACTCCGGGACCTTTCTGGGGAATAATCCGAGCCAGGTGTTCGATCAATTCGAACTCACCCATTTCACTTACCAGCATCAGTAACCTCCTGTATGAGGAAATATAGGGGCAATTCCTGGGTGATCTTCAACAGTATATCCCATGATCGGCAGTCTGCCAGCTGCGATCGAAATATTGTCGTTCTGATCCTGAAAACTCATGCAAGGGCTTTTTAACACAAAAGAACCCCGGGGAGGGTCTTTAAATTCAACAGGCCTTAACTCCCCGGGGCTCCCATTTATGTATCGCACACTAATTATTTATCCCAGGTGGGCCAACCTGCCTGGATCATCTTATGCCTCAGCGCCCGCCAGGAATCCCTCTCTCGTAGCCTCCAGGGCATTCCTGGCCTCCGATGCATCACCTATGACCCTGATCTCCACTTTTCCTTCCAGCATTTTGACAAGACCATTGTCTGGTTTCATTCCCAGGGCAAGGACAACACTATCCGCCGGGATGTTCATGCTTCCATGGCCTGTTTCGACCTGTACATCTTTATCGGTGATGCCGGTTATCCTGGAGCCGGTGAAGACCTCAATATGCTTCTCCTCGATCATCTTCATCATCAGGACACGGCGGGTAAACTCCTCATCATTGGCAATGGTGGGTAACATTTCCACGATCTTTACCTGTTTACCCAGGGAGGCAAGGTAGGTAGCTGTCTCGCAACCTGTAAGGCCACCCCCGGCAACCACCACTTTCTGCCCGGTGGAAACCTTCCCGAGTAAAACATCCTGGGCTGTCGCCACGTTCCCGCCATCGATCCCTGGAATTGGCGGTCTCGAAGGGGTCGAACCTGTGGCCACTATTACCAGGTCCGGTTTTCCCTTCTCGAAGATCTCCAGGGAATATTCCGTGTTCAACTTTATGGTGACGCCCAGCTTTTCAAGTTGCCTGGCTATCCAGGACAGGTAGAGGGTTACATCCCCTTTGGTGGGAGGAATGGAGGAAATGGCAAACTGCCCTCCCAGGCGGGAGTCTTTTTCATATAGTGTCACCTCATGCCCGGCCAGGGCGGCAGCCCTTGCGGCTTCCATACCACCCGGGCCTCCTCCGACTACGGCCACTTTCCCTGTTTTTTCCGCTTTCTTCAACTCGTCAAGATATTCAAAGCCGAGAGACGGATTGACCAGGCAGCGAATGGGTTCATTCTTGAAGAGTATCTCCAGGCAGCCCTGCTGGCACCCTATGCATTGCCGGATATCGTCATAATCGCCCCGGGCGAATTTGTTGGGCAGTTCGGGATCGGCAAGGGAAGCCCTTCCCATGGCCACGAGATCGGCTTTCCCTGAGAGAATGATGCTTTCCGCAAATAAGGGGTCGTAGATACGTCCTACCGCTGTGACAGGAATGTGGACTACTTTTTTAACTTCGGAAGCATGGTCAGCGATCCATGCCGGGGGGATATTCATGGGAGGAATGATAGCTCCTGTACTCTCGTAGGTACCGGTACTTATATGGATCATGTCTATGCCCTGTTTTTCCAGCTCCATGGCAATGACCTTGGTCTCTTCGCATGACCGGCCCCCTGGAACCTGCTCGTCTCCGGAGATCCGGAAATCCATTACAAGATCCGGGCCACATTTTTCCCGGATATCTGCAATGATCTCAAGGGGGAAGCGGAGGCGGTTTTTCAGGGATCCGCCGTATTCATCACAGCGTTTGTTGGAATAATTGGACATGAACTGGGCTATGAGGTAACCGTGGGCTCCATGGACCTGGATCCCGTCAAAACCTGCTTTCCTGGCTCTCAGAGCCGCGTCTCCGAATTGGGATACGATCTTTTTTATCTCCGGTATGGTCAATTCCCTTGGGATCTCTCCAATGATGGGGCAGGGTAGAGGTGAAGCTGAAACAGGTTGTGCTCCTATAAGGGCCGAAGATGTCTGTCGACCTGCATGATAGATCTGGGCGAATATCTTGGCACCTGCAGCATGGACTCTCTCCACCAGCTCGGCATGGGACTGGATCTGCTCGTCCTTCCATAACCCTGGGGTCCAGAACCCTCTTCCGAGGGGATCTACGGCGTAGTCCTCGACGATGATCAAGCCCCATCCGCCTCTTGCCTTGGTTTCATGGTAGGCGATAAAACGCTCGGTGGCCATTCCGTCCGTGTCGCAGTAGACGGTCACCATGGGTGCGACCACCAGCCTGTTCTTAAGGGTGACGTTTCCAATGGAGATAGGAGAGAAGAGTGGGCTCGCGCTCTTTTTTTCCATCTTTAAAACCCTCCTCTGAACAAATATTTTCCGATCCTGTCGGTCAGCTAAGCATAACAGGAACAGGATAAAATGTCATTTATTCACTCTAATAAATCTAATCGGAGAATTGTGAAGCCTTGCTTTCTGAGGGCATTTGAAAGGACTTGCGTCTCGGGAATACCAGTCGATAGGGGTAAATCAGAGGATCCTGGGAGGTAGATCAGGGCCAGGTAAATTGATAAATCTGGTTCCTTTAGTGGTTATTTTCAGGACGAGAAGGACTGATTCTGTCTCCGAGAAGAAAAAAAGCAATTATCAGAACAATTGTAACGATTAAAAAGAGGGGTTTAAAACCCACAAGGTCTATAAGGAGACCGCCTATTGGTGGAAGCAGTGCAATCAGTATGTCGAGAGTTCCTCGAATTCCAAGGTACAAGGGCCGTCCTTCATCGGGAACTATATCTAGCAGGTAGGGTTCAAATCCCACTAACCTGCCGCTGTACATGGAGCCGACCAGGAAAAAAATGACATAAAAGCCCTTTGCACTGAAGCGCGACAGTACCAGGGCAAGTATGGGCGTGACAGCGCCTATCAGAACACAGGTCCGGACTACTTCTCTTGAACCCCAACGGCGGGAAATTATTCCCCAGAGGATGTTAGAAAGGAGCATACCCAGCGTCTGGGCAACCAGATAGCGCCCTACAAAAATACTTTCGAGATTAAAGCTCTCCTTAGCGAAAAGCATGTAGAAGGGCAGGATCATCAGACCGAAACCGGAAAGGTTTTCGACTATGACAAAGCGTCGAAAATCCTGATTCTTCCGTAGAAGTTCAGGAATGCTTCTGAGAATAATTGCGATAGGTTCACGTCTTCCCTGAACGGATGAAGGCGGTTCCTTTATTGACCAGAAGGCCAACGAAGCTATTACCAGCCCCAGGAAGCCGATAAAAAGAAGGAGAGCATAGCTGCTGGGAAATTCCAGGGATTCAGAACCCAGTATTCTGACCACAACGAGGCTACCTGATATAGAAGCTGT
>JAFGMB010000164.1 GCA_016927765.1 Synergistales bacterium | reverse complement strand
CACAAGGCCTTGAAGTGATCATCCCCGGCATAGAGGATCGCAATTTTATCCAGAATGTGATAGCTACGGAGCTTGCGGTGGGAGATGTGAAAGAGTCTTCTAGGGAAAGGACCAGGGAGATCATAAAGACCATGGGGGATGTTGGTGCTGAAGGTATCCTTCTTGCCTGCACCGAACTGCCTCTTCTCATAAGATCAGCAGAATACGACCTGGAGGTTTTCAATAGCGGCAGGATCCACGCACTGGCTGCTGCGGAAATGTCACTGAAGGAAGAATAGTGCGGATATTTACAAGACCTGAAGAGAGGGCCCGGAAGAATTCTTCCGGGCCCTCTCTTGATATAGGATTATGGCGTTCTCAACAAATCCTCAGTCATCGAAGAGACATTTTGATGAAAAAGCAGGCTCACTGGTCACGTTGAGCCCCAGTTTGCGCAGTCCCGCTTCGTCTCCAGGGGTGGGCATATGGGAAAGATGCACCTCACAACCCTTCAATTCCTTGAGCCTCTCCACCGCTTCAGCTGCAGCCGGGTTAGTAGTGGCACTTATGCAGAGGGTTATAAGGGTCTCTTCAAGATCCAGGCTGAGCTTGTTTCCGTGAAGCACATGTTTTTTGAAATGATTGAGGGACTTGATTATATTCTGCGGGAGAAGATGGATCCTGTCAGGTATTTCTGCCAGTTTCTTTGCAGCGTTAAGGATCAGGCTCGATGAGGAATGGAAAAGCGGGGAATTTTTACCTGTCACTATCTCGCCACCGGGAAGTTCAATGGCGGCCCCACAGTAGGCTCCCTCAAACCCCTTACCATTTTCCCTGGCTTCCTTCGCTGCTTCCCTTGCCGGCAGAACAACACCCCTGTCCTCGGGTTTAACGCCCAGATCGTCCATTATGAGCTCTACCCTGTGTACTGCCTCTTTTTCGGTAGTGCCAAGCATATATTCGCAGGAATAACGGAAGTACCTTCTCAGTACCTCCTGGATGGAAGCCTCCCTCACAGCTTCATCATCGGTGATGCCGAAACCCACCATGTTGAAACCCATGTCCGTGGGTGAACTGTACAGGTCAGGAGTATGAGTGATCTTGTCGAGGATCCTCTTCAGCAGAGGGAAAGCATCCAGGTCTCTGTTGTAATTGACCGTTTTGAGGTTATAGGCCTCCAGGTGAAAATGGTCAATGAGGTTCACATCTCCCAGGTCAGCAGTGGCAGCTTCGTAGGCCATGTTAACGGGATGTTTCAGGGGAAGGTTCCAGACAGGAAAGGTCTCGAACTTGGAATAGCCCGCATGGATCCCTCTCCTGTGTTCATGGTATATCTGTGAAAGGCATGTAGCCAGCTTGCCGCTGCCCGGACCGGGCCCTGTAACTACCACGATGGGCTTGGTGGTCTCGATAAATGCATTCGACCCGTATCCTTCATCACTGACAATGGTCTCTACATCAGTGGGATATCCTCGAGTGGCACCATGGGTGTAGACCCTGATACCCTGCCTTTCCAGGCGGTTCTTGAAATATACAGCTCCATGCTGCCCGTTGAAACGTGTTATGACCACGGCGCATATGCTGATGCCCCAATCATTGAGGTCATCTATAAGTTTCAATACATTCTCGTCATAGGTGATCCCGAAATCTGCCCTGATCTTTCTCTTCTCAATATCGTCGGCAAAGATACATATTATCACCTCGGCCTGATCATCGAATTCCTTGAGAAGCCTCATTTTGGCATTGGGATCATAACCCGGAAGGACTCTGGCCGCATGATAGTCATAGACAAGCTTTCCTCCAAATTCAATATAAAGCTTGTTCTCGAAGCGCCTTACCCTTTCGGAAATGGCTTCTTTCTGTTTTTTGAGATAAAAATCGTTGTCAAAGCCCTTACTGAGCGGCATTACACATTCCTCCAGTGTTCTTCAGAGTCCCTTTCCTCTCTCCCTGGGACAACCTGTAAATATTATCACTAACTACTTCCGGTTGCAGTATATGATATATTTTTTCCAGAAAAAGATTATTAGCGGGGGGGGGTGATCTTAAAATATGGTTACTATCCTGTATGAGGACGAGTATTGTATGGCAGTCAATAAACCCTCCGGCATGCTTGTTCACAGGACGGAAATGGCTGAGAAGAACGAAAGGTTCCTTCTTCAGGTAACAAGAGGACTTGCCGGAAGACATGTCTATCCCCTGCACAGGATCGACAGGCCCACATCGGGAATTGTCCTCTTCGCCCTTTCAAAAGATCACGTTCATCCTCTTCATCAGGTTCTTGGATCAGAAAACACAACGAAACGATATATAGCCGTGGTAAGGGGATATATCGATCAGGAAGGATTCGTAGATCATCCCCTGAAGGAAACCAGGGACAGCCTTTTCAGGATCCAGGGAGGAAAACCGAAGGAAGCACAAACAAAATATTCAAGGCTGGCAACGGTGGAGCTTCCATATCCTGTGGGAATACACCCCACGGCCAGGTATTCCCTTGTGGATATCCGTCCTCTGACAGGGAGGCGGAGACAGATAAGACGCCACATGAAACATCTTTCCCATCATGTGATCGGGGATACCACCTATGGAGATGCTGTCCATAACCGATTCTTTCGGGACCATTTCAACTGCAGGAGACTTCTGCTTCACTGCCATGAGATCTCTTTCCTCCATCCCTTCCTGGAAAAGAGGGTCACCATCAAGGGACCCCTGGAAGACAAAATGCTTGATATCATCAGGCAGATTCCATGGAAACAGTTAGTATGAACGCTCCTGAGGCCGGACGATCCTTTTGAAAAGGATCTCAAAAAATGTTTACATTCCAAAGCTAAATGTAAGGATAACGGAGAAACAACAGGTTTTATAGATAAAAAATGGTCTTAATATGTTCAGAAACCTGTTCATTGGTTTTGCGCTTCATTCTGATAGCGCTATAATATACCTACCTCTTAAGAAAAGAGCAAAACCGCCAAAAGACGGCGACGCAAAGCCAGGGGACTAAAACGGATTTACGCTCAGGAGACTTTACGAGAGTAGGGTCTAGTGAAACAAGTAAGTCGCAGTCAGGCCAGCCCGGCTCCCTTAAGGGGTTTTTTCATGTCCTTTTGCCACCTCGGGCAGATTTGTTCATTCCTTCCCAAGAGTTCCCTTTACGAAGTCCCCTCAACCTTATATCATTTTCCTGGATTTGAATCATTATCTTCTCTTTTATGAATGACAGGGAGGCGAATTATCTGATCCATCTTTCCGATATAAAAAAGGCAGAAGGCAGGATCAGGGAACATATCCATAGAACCGAACTGATCACTTCAGAAACCCTGGATTCCATGACCGGAACATCTCTATTCCTCAAACCCGAGAATTTCCAGAAAACAGGCGCCTTTAAGATAAGGGGGGCCCTTAATGCCGTTCTTACCCTTGAGGTTGAAAAGGGGCAAAGAGGAATAATCACGGCTTCAAGCGGGAATCACGGACAGGCAGTAGCCCTGGCAGGAACCATTTCAGGTTACCCGGCAACGGTGATCATGCCGGAGAATGCATCACCGGCAAAAATCGATGCTGTCAGGGGGTATGGTGCCGAGGTTGTCTTCTGCGGGACAAGCTCCAAAGAAAGGATAGACATGGCTGAAGATCTCTGCCGCAAAAAGGGTCTCACTTTTATTCATCCCTTCAACGACCCCCTTGTCATGGCAGGTCAGGGTACCATTGGACTCGAGATACTCCAGGATCT
>JAFGMB010000020.1 GCA_016927765.1 Synergistales bacterium | reverse complement strand
TGAAAAGACTTGCTCTTTATGGCAAATGGGAATTGGTGGGTGGAGATTCAGAAGATCAACAGGGCCCTGCTAAGTACTACAGGAATATTGACACAGGCCAGCTGATCGGTATTATTGCTGCAGTTTCCGATCATTTCTGCGCCAGCTGTAATCGACTGAGGGTTACTTCTCTTGGCGAAATGAAACCCTGTCTTTTCAGTTCACATGCTGTCCCTCTTATTGATTCAATTCAGAAGAGGGATAGACATTCATTGAAAGAAGCGATCATGAAGGCGGTATCTCTTAAACCATCAGGTTGGATGAAAGTTGTCAACAGGGGCTGCAAAATGTCCCGGGTAGGGGGCTAAGAATGTCTGAATTGTCTCACCTGGACCGAGAGGGCCATCCATTGATGGTAGATGTGAGCCAAAAGAAAAGATCGGACAGGGTGGCTAGGGCAGAGGGTAAGGTCCTTGTCTCCAGAAATATCTTTGATATTCTACAAGAAAACGAAAAAACTGAAAAGGGCGAGGTGTTTACCGTAGCCGAACTTGCAGGCATCATGGCAGCTAAAAGAACTTCGGATCTGATTCCTCTATGCCATAATATCGGATTGGACGGTATCAAGGTAAAATGCAGACTTGAAGAAGAAGATCTGTCCGTGGTTATCTCCTCTGAAGTAGCTGCCAGGGAGTGTACCGGTGTTGAAATGGAAGCACTTACTGCTGTTACGATAGCTGCACTGACCGTTTACGACATGTGCAAAGCTTTGGGAAAAGAAATGATAATTACGGATGTCCGTCTTCTATACAAGTCCGGAGGAAAGAGCGGGACATTCACTGTAGGGGATGAGTCGTAATGAGGGTCTTAAGGCTCTATTCAAATACCACCAAGCAGGATATGACCGTAAGTTATTTTTCATCTTCGAACTCGGGTTCATCTCTTGTCAACGGAAATAAAGATAGTATTTACTGTACCTCGGCTGGTTTTCATTCGGATGATGGCAGGGGATACCAGATCGTTCTTTCCTCAGGATATCCCCTGCCTGAAATAGGATATTTCCTTTCTGTCAACAGGGGGGAAACTATTTTCAGGGTCGACAAGATCGACAAAGAGAGGATACTGCTGTCTGTATCTGCAAAGGGTTTCTTATCTGTATCAGATAGATGCTCTTTCCTGAGACCATTGAGGACAGGCATCCTCACTGTAAGTGACAAGGGCAGCAGAGGAGAACGAGAAGATACCTCAGGCCCTGCTCTGGAGGAGTTGGTAACAAGACTTGGCGCAGATATATCGGAAAAGGCGATCCTTCCGGATGAGAGGGACAGTATAGAGAGAATACTCCTTTCCTGGTCTGAAGATTCTGATCTGGACCTGATACTTGTGACCGGAGGGACTGGTCTTTCAAAAAGGGATGTCACTCCGGAAGCCCTGGATGCTATTGCTGACAAACAGGTCCCCGGTCTGGGGGAATACATGAGGATGAGAACTTCTGAATTTACAGAGAGGGCCATCTTGTCAAGAGGTAAGGGTGTTGTAAGATCCGAAACACTTATTGTCGCTTTTCCCGGAAGTATTAATGGGGCAACCCAATGTTTTGATGCCATTTCACCTGTTTTGCGGCATGGTGTTGAGATAATCCGTGGCTGGACTAAGGAATGTGGTCATTCTCACTAGTATGATTATATCTGGAGGGATAGCTTATCTATAACTCTCTTGGTAATGTCGATCAATGTGTTATCATCACAGGAATGTCGGGTGCAGGGAAATCGGCGACCCTGAACATTCTCGAAGACCAGGGGATGTTCGCCATCGACAACATACCACCTTCTTTGATCCCACAACTGCTAAATGTCCTTTCAAAACATCGATCTGCCGTCACTCATGGGATGGTAGCGGTGGTTGATGTGCGGGGTGAGGATCTTCTGGAAGACCTGCTTTCTGTCCTTGGCCCCCTGAGAGAGCAACTGGAGAGCGTTAAACTGATCTTTCTCGATGCTACCGATGATGTTCTTGTAAGGAGATTCAGTGAAACACGCAGAAGACACCCCCTGGGTGGGCAGATCACTGTTCTTGAAGGAGTGTCCCTGGAAAGAGAGCTTCTTTCGCCTATTCGCGAAAATGCTGATATAGTTATTGATACTTCTGACCTTTGTCTCCCTGCCCTGAGGGAAAAGTTGATCAACGAGCTTGGTTATTCAAGAAGCCAGTTTTCCATTATCTTCACATCATTTGGTTTCAAATACGGAATCCCCCAGGATTGTGATTTCATAATTGATGTGAGGTTTCTTCCGAATCCCCATTATATCCCGGACCTACGCCCCCTTTCTGGCAAAGACAGGCAAGTAAGGAATTATATCAGTTCCTTCCCGGAGACCGATGGTTTCATGGACAGATTTTGTGAACTCCTTGATTTCATCCTTCCCCTCTATTTCAATACCGGTAAGCCACAGGTACATTTCGGAATAGGATGCACCGGTGGAAGGCACAGATCTGTGGCTGTCGCAGAAACATTGTGTGAATATCTTTCACATCCTTCAAGACATTGCATCGTAAAACACAGGGATATTGAAAGGGAACAGGTGCTGTAAACATGGATTGGCGTACGGGTTTTATCCTGGGTCTGTTAGTTGCTTTTCTTTTCGGATCATTGGCAAGAAGCAATCTGTTCCGGAAGAGATCCCCCAGACCGAATAAATTGATCTCTCCCCACAAATCTGCAAAAAACGTTATGACAAACGCTGTTGAACTAAGATTATCCATGGGGCCCTCCATTGTTGCTCTTGGAGGAGGCACAGGCCTCTCATCCCTTCTTTCAGGATTGAAATGCTTTACGAGAAATATCACTGCTGTTGTGACCGTGACAGACGAGGGTGGCAGTTCCGGCCGTCTCACTCAGGAATGGGGGGTGCTTCCTCCAGGAGATATAAGGAACTGTGTCGTTGCTTTAGCAGAAAATGACAATGCTCTCAGCCAGATACTGGATTTCAGATTTGATAAAGGGGACCTGCAGGGTCATAGCCTTGGCAATCTTATCCTTCTTGCTGTTACAGAAATGTCCGGGGACTTCAGACTAGGTGTGGAGAAGATTAATAACCTGCTCGCTATCAGGGGGAGGGTCTTGCCCGTTACAACAGAATCTGTCTGTCTCTACGGAAGACTGGTGACTGGAAAGATTATCAAAGGTGAATTACAAATATCAAAACATGGAAGTGCAATAGAAGAGGTTTGGTTAGAACCTGAAGACGCAAAGCCCCTTAAGGATATCTCAAGGGCAATAGAAGGGGCAGATCTTATCGTCCTCGGACCTGGAAGTCTTTTTACCAGCGTCCTGCCTAATCTTCTAATTGGGGACTTGGCCAAGAAGCTAAGAGAATCTCCAGTTCCCAAGGTGTATGTCAGTAACCTGATGACCCAGCCGGGGGAAACTGATGGATTCGATATTCTCACCCATGTTAAATGGGTGGAAAGATGCCTTGGACAACATCTGGACTATGCTTTAGTGAACACCGGTTCCTTCAGTGAAGAAGTACTTGCCAACTATTCAGAGCAGGGAGCAGACGCATTATTCATCGACAAAGATCAGATCAGGATACTTGAATCTGGAGGGTGCAAGGTTATTCAGGGGGTTTTCGCCCGAATTTCAGAAGAATCCCTGGTGAGACATGATGGCCAATCTGTTTCCGAGGTTCTCATGAAGATATGCAGGGAAAGGAACGAGGGCTGAAGAGTGCAGAAACTGAAACAGCTGATGTGGAATGAATGGACCCGATGTGTTCCAGCTGGTGTTCCTGAAGCCAGCGCAGAATGTGCAGGTATTTTGGAAAGTCTCTATCCAAAATTTATAAATGACCGTGTGAGCCTAAGCAGTCTCAGGTTATGGGTTTTCAGAAGATTTTCCAGGGTTTGGCCAGATACGAGGTGGGGACCTGAATATGATCTTGGAAAACTTTTGAGAGTGCCAGCAACAATGCATGGAAAAGTCATGTTGGAGATAAAGAGGGACTTGTATGGTACCATCATGTCCTCCAGTGAGGGTGTGTACGGTTCTAAACGAGGGTGGTACTGGCTGAGAGGTCTATGGGGGAATAACGGGTCTATTTACCTTCCCAGGACCGGATACTATCTCGTATTCAGAATGAGGACTCCTCAAACTGCTGAGAAGGTACTTGCCATACTTGGTAATAGTGGGCTCAAAACAGGCAAGAGAATGAAAAGCGGCTATCACGAGATATTGCTTCGCAATCAGGAGGATATTGTAACCCTATTTTCCAAGTTCAGACTTTATGAATCGTCCCTTTACATTGAACAGAGATCCCTGGTAAGGGCAATGAGAGAGAGAGCTAACAAACTTGTCAATTGTGATGCGTCCAATATCAGGAAAAGCCTTGAGGC
>JAFGMB010000163.1 GCA_016927765.1 Synergistales bacterium | reverse complement strand
TCCTTGATTTCAATCTGAGCAACCCGGGCGATTACCGTCTTCCCCTCAGGTTCGCGGGTCTTCTCAGCGGAAGGATCAAGGGGGATATCTGCGCCTCGGGAGGCATTTTCACGGGTATGGAAGCGGCAAAACTCGTCATGGCAGGCGCTTCCTGTGTCCAGGTGGTGAGTGCCCTTTACAGGAATTCCATGGATCATCTTCATATCATGAAGAGAGGCCTGGAAAAATGGATGGACAGCAGGTCCTTTTCCTCTCTTGATGATTTCAGAGGCCGCATGAACAAGGCTAACAGCAAAGACCCCTTCGCCTATGAGCGTGCCCAGTACGTTTCAATGCTCATGAAACCTGAAAAGATCATACGGGATCATCCCCAGTTCTGATCTGTCCTTAACTCCCTGGAGGCCGCCTTCGGGCGGCCTTCTTTCTTTGCGGAAGATCTCCCGTGATGTCCCGGCTCTGAAAAGATGAAAGAGAATTGACAGTATTTAGGAAAAGTTCCTGCCTATGCTCTATTTCGAAAATTGATCCCTCTGGTCCAGATGATCAAGAAAGCGCCTTACAGCGGAGGAAATGGTACGGGTATCCTTCAGGACGATGCCTAATTGTCGGTAAGCCGGCGGATCCAATTCCTTCTTGACAATATGATAGGGTGTTCTTCTCAGAACCAGCTCGGGCAGAATGCTGATCCCCAGGCCGTTTTCAACCATGGACATAATGGCATAGTCATCCCAGGCAGTAAAACGGACATTTGGATTTATCTGGTTGACAACGAAGATTTCAGAAATTTCATTAAACGGCCCTTCCTCCAGGAATATAAAAGATTCTTCCTCCCATGCCCGAAACTGTCATTACCTGGTCAATTCGCCAATTCATCTAAGCCGTATGATAAAATAATAACATCATAAATCAGGAGAAAACCTCGGTAAATGTTACTCCTTTCCAATGCATATTCTCGCTTCACTCATCTTCTCCTAATATGTTGAAGGAGGTAGGAAGATGAAAAAGAGTCGTTTAGCAATATTTCTCACAGCCTTTTCAGTGCTGGTTCTTGTAGCCATACCTGTTTCAGCTCAGACAGGACATCACGGGATGATGTATGGACAAAACACTTATGAACACATGACGGAAAATCCCTGGATAGGACAATGTCTTATGGGACATGGGATCATGGTACCAGGGATGATGATGGGACCTGGAATGATGTATTACGGTTATGGCGGAGGGCCCGGCATGATGCATGGAGGACCCTGGGGGCAACAAGGCATGCCCGGGTATGACGAAGAGGCTCTTGAGAGAATGAGAAAATTCCAGCGCAACCTGCCGGGTTTCAATGATGAATCTCTTGCAAAAATGAGAGACCTTCAGCGTTCCCAGTATCAATTGATGTTAGCGTTGACCGAAGATGAAGTTGATGTAAATAAAGCCAGGGAGCTTTATGAAAAGAACCTGAAGACCTGGAATGAATTGGCCCTTATGAGATTTGACCAGGCTATAAAATACCTGCAGGAAAATCAGTAAAACCTGTTTCAAAGTATTCCCTAAAGCCGTATCAGCGGAGATCCGGCTTTAGGGAATTTCCAGTTATCCTCGCTAAGAAGAGAATATGTTTTATTGACAGCATTTTCCGTAAGGGAAAGGAAAAAGTGTGTTGTGGGAAGGTATGATGACGGTAACAACGCAACCAGTTCGATAGCACAGAGTTCAGGCTCAGATAGGGGCGGGAATAAATCTGGAAATCCCCATGAAAAACACCATGGGAATAACCATCACGCCCACATGGTAGCTGATTTCAGAAGGAGATTCTGGGTTTCCCTGGGAGTAACTCTTCCGATCCTGGCATTATCACCCATGATCCAGGAATTCCTGGGTTTCCGGGAGGCCTTTGGTTTTCCGGGGGATGCCTATGTATTGTGGATCCTTTCATCATTCATTTTCTTTTACGGGGGTTGGCCTTTTCTCAAGGGACTCCATGATGAACTGAAAAAGGCAGAGCCGGGAATGATGACCCTTATCGCCGTAGCCATTTCAACAGCCTACAGTTACAGCAGCGTGGTGGTATTTGGCCTGGCAGGAAAGGTCTTTTTCTGGGAACTGGCCACCCTTATAGATATCATGCTGTTAGGCCACTGGGTGGAGATGAGATCTGTAATGGGGGCTTCCGCCGCTCTGGAGGAGCTGGCAAAGCTGATGCCTTCCGATGCCCATAAAATTATGGAGGATGGAAATACAGTGGATGTCCCCCTGGAGGAGCTGCAACCAGGAGACAGGGTCCTGATCAAACCTGGAGAAAAAATACCCGTTGACGGTGAAGTTATGGAAGGAGAAAGCTCTGTCAATGAAGCCATGCTGACCGGAGAGTCAACTCCTGTCCTGAAACAGAAAGGTTCCAGGATCATCGGTGGTTCCATCAACGGAGAAGGTTCCCTGTCCGCAGAAGTTCAGAAGACGGGCAAAGACTCTTTTCTCTCCCAGATGGTGAACCTGGTCGAGCAAGCCCAGAAAAGCAAATCAAGAAGCCAGGATCTAGCCAACCGGGCAGCCTTCTGGCTGACTATCATTGCTTTGACAGCAGGCGCTATCACCCTTGGTCTATGGTTGTACCTGGCAGACAGGAGTTTTGCCTTCGCCCTCGAACGCTCCGTAACCGTTATGGTTATAACCTGTCCCCACGCCCTCGGTCTGGCAGTCCCCCTCGTGGTGGCAGTATCCACGACCCTTTGCGCAAAAAACGGGCTTCTCATAAGAGACAGGGGTGCTTTTGAGAGAGGGCGCAATATTGAGGCCATTATTTTCGACAAGACAGGGACCCTTACCAGAGGCGAGTTCGGGGTTACCGACACGGTAGTTTTTTCTGATGACATGGAAAAAGAACAACTGCTCAGATATGCTGCAGGTATCGAGTCCAATTCGGAGCACCCCATAGCAAAGGGGATAGTTAGTACAGTTGAAGATCCTCCGAAAGTGATAAATTTCCTATCCATACCCGGAAAAGGTGCCCAGGGAGAGGTCGATGGCCAGGAGATCAGGATAGTGAGCCCCGGCTATCTTAGAGAGAAGGATATTGTTATTGAAGATGAAAAGATCGACCGATTCAATTCACAGGGCAAAACCGTGGTTTTCGTAATGATCGATGGTGAAGTCAAAGGGGCAATAGCCCTGGCCGACATAATAAGGGAGGAATCAAGCCAAGCCATCGCCAGGCTGAGGGGAATGGGAATACAGTGCATGATGTTGACGGGAGATAACGAACAGGTTGCCAGATGGGTTGCCGAGGAAGTGGGGCTTGACGAGTATTTTGCCGAAGTCCTGCCGGATGATAAGGCCGAAAAGGTAAAAGAGGTCCAATCCAGAGGCCTCATCGTAGCCATGACGGGAGACGGTGTTAACGATGCCCCGGCCCTTGCCCAGGCGG
>JAFGMB010000162.1 GCA_016927765.1 Synergistales bacterium | reverse complement strand
TTTGTGGGAATACTCAAAGATGTATCAGGACTAGACGATCTTCTACTTGATCAGGAGGAGATAGCTGCTGCATTCCTGGTAGACCCATTTGTCACTCCGATGAAACTTGTTCTCAAGGAATTTGAACATGAAAACAGAGTAGTCAGATATCCTGAATTTCATCTCTCATCGGGCAGGATGATATGGGGACTTACCGGCAGGATATTTTCACAGCTGCTTATAAAAATGGGACTGGACCTTCAACAATGGCTCTGATAGGAGCACACGTCTCCATATCAGGTGGTCTTGAAAAAGGTTTCCTGCGTGGCGAATACCTTGGATGTGAAGCTATACAGATCTTCACGAAGAACCAGCTCCAATGGAGAGCTTCTCCTCCAACTGGCGCCAAATGTGAATCATTTCAGAAAGCCTGGAAGGAAAGTCAGATAAGAGAAGTTGTAGTCCACGCGTCTTATCTTGTAAATATGGCTTCAAATACTGAACTTCAACAGAGGAGCATTAACGCGCTTGTAGATGAGATAGTTGTTGCTTCTTTGCTTGGTATTGATTATCTTGTGGTCCACCCCGGATCCCATGGTGGAATAGGGGAAAAGGCAGGTCTGAAACAGATCTCTGATTCTTTGGTCTCAATTCTTGACAGAACTGACCATACAAGGGTCAAGATTCTTCTTGAAACAATGGCCGGGCAGGGTACCACACTTGGATATAAACTTGATCACTTCCAGGTTATACTTGATGAGCTTGACCGGCCAGACAGGCTTGGGCTCTGTCTTGATACTTCCCATCTTTTTGCCTCAGGTTACGATCTGAGCAAGAAAAATCAATACCAGAATTTTAAACGAAAGGTTCATACCCTTATCGGGCTTGAAAAAGTCTTCTGCTGGCATTTTAACGACTCTAAAAAAGATCTTGGCTCAATGATCGACAGACACGAACATATCGGTTCCGGGAAATTGGGGTTAAACCCTTTTTCCTTTATCCTTAATGACCCACAGTGGGATAATATTCCCTGCATACTGGAAACACCAAAAACAGGAATAGGAGATGAGGGAAACCTCGCTTTGCTGAGAAAACTGAGAGGTTATTGATCTTTTTCAATATCTCTGGCAGATCAGAAATGAAAGAATACAGTAGGGGGAGAGTGTTATGAATGTCACGATGGCCCATGCTTTCAATTAACAGCGATCAACTGGTCTTTAACGCCAATCGGATCATTCAGAAATGCCGGGAAAGAAATATTACAGTTACCGGTGTTACCAAAGGACTTTCCGGCCATCCTGAATTTGCAAGGATACTTCTGAATGCCGGCTGTGAATGGCTTGCTGACAGTAGAATGGACAATATTTACCATCTCAAGAAATTGTTTCCGGGGATCCCCATGATGCTTATCCGAATTCCCATGAAGAGTGAAATACCTTCCCTTGTGGAATATGCTGATTCAAGCCTCGTCTCGATGAAAGAGATCCTTCCAATGATAGAGAGGGCATGTGTTGAGAGAAAAAAGACCCATGAGATAATGATGATGGTTGATCTTGGAGACCTTCGTGAAGGGCTTATGGAAAAGGACATCCATGATTTTGCCAGGACCCTCAGGAAATGTCCACATGTTATGTGTACAGGAATTGCAGTTAATTTCGGTTGTTTTGGGGGAGTTATTCCCACACCGGATAAACTGGAAGAACTTATCCGCTGGGGAACACAATTATCTTCTGAGCTTGGCTATGAAATCTCCTGGTATTCCGGCGGGGCTACATCGACCCTGATAAGAATTGAAGATGGTTCTCTGCCTGCCGGGGTTAATCATCTCCGGATTGGTGAGGCTTTCCTGCTCGGGACAGATTGTACAGGTCAACGTGATATCCCATATCTTTCTCAGGAAACCATGATTCTTGAGTGTGAGGTCGTGGAGATAAGAACAAAACCATCTGTTCCGTTTGGTACAATTGGAGCAGATGCCTTTGGAAACATTCCTTCCTTCGAACAGCGGGGTAGGCGCAAAAGAGCCATAGTTGCCATAGGCAAGCAAGATCTGAGGATAGAAGGTATAGAACCTATTGCAAAAGGTATCGAGGTCCTTGGGGCTTCGAGTGATCACCTTATCCTTGATGTTGAAAGTGCAGAAGAGCCTCTAATTCTGGGGGACAAAATTGGATTTCGCGTGAATTATGGTTCCATGCTTTCTTTATCAACCTCTTCATATGTTAACGTGGAGTTCGTACAAAAGACTTGAAAATTATGATCCAGGGGTAATTTGAATGTTGGATTGGCTTAGATGGCAGGATATTCTTGATATCCTAATTATTGCATTCGTGATTTACAGGCTATTGCTTCTGCTGATGGGCACTAGAGCGATGCAGCTTGTCAAAGGTTTGCTTCTTCTGGGTGCTGTGTCTGTGGTGGCCAAATTTCTGAACCTTACTACAGTTTCATGGTTCCTTGCAAAAACTCTTACAGTTCTGGTGATTGCGATACCCATCGTCTTCCAGCCGGAACTGAGAAAAATGCTTGAAGAACTGGGACGTGGAAGTCTCTGGAAAAGAAAAGAGGTGGAGAAAAAGGCAGACCTTTTGAGTTCAGAGATATCCGCTGCTGTGATGTACCTGAAAAGCCAGAAAATCGGGGCACTCATTGTACTCCAAAGAAATACAGGGCTGAAGGATTTCTGGAGGACTGCTGTTAAAATGAACGCGGAACTATCTCAGGAGCTTCTTATCTCCATTTTCTGGCCCAACAATCCTTTACATGATGGAGCCGTCATCATTGACAATGATACGATTATTGCTGCAGCTACGTACCTGCCACTTACAGAAAACAGTGACCTTTCTCGCTGGATAGGGACCAGGCACCGAGCGGCCCTGGGTGTGACCGAGGTGTCTGATGCGATCGCTCTTGTCCTGTCAGAGGAGAGAGGCGAAGTGTCACTGGCGATAAATGGCCATCTCTCGAGAAACCTGAAAGAAGCCCAGATAAAGAAACTTCTGATGCATTATTTCGGTGCTGAGGAAAAGATCTCCAAGTCGATCTGGGGCAGATTACACGAAGAGATAAGCTCTTTAGGGCAGGAATCAGAGGAGTAATATGGGAGTCAGTCCCCAGATGAGGAGCCACGTATCACATGTTCAATAAATTCTTTAACCTGGACCAGCTGTTATCATCATCATGGTTTCTCAAAACAGTGTCTCTTCTCGTGGCACTTCTTTTGTGGATATATGTCACGGGAGACCGAAATGCAGAGTTGACCCGAACTTTAACATGCCCAGTGCAATTCCTGGGTCTTGCCACACAAATTAGTCTCAAAACCAATGTTGAAGATGTGGAAGTCCAGCTATCCGGAGAGAGAAGCATTATTACCGGGCTCGATGCTCAGAAGGTGGCATGTGAAATCAACCTTTCCGGTCTTGAACCTGGAAAATACCGGCTTGCAGTAAGAACAACTGTACCGAGAGACCTTAAGCTGGTAAATGTTACGCCCTCTCATCTTGATATTGAACTTGTTCGAATCATTGAAAGGATCTTTCCTGTAAGTATCGAAGTTAAAGGAGGTTTACCTTCAGGACTTTTCCTTGATAGAGTAGATATTGATCCACAGAATGTGATAGTCAAAGGCGAAGAGCATGTAATAAAAGCTATTCAGAAGATAAGAGTGGAACCCACACTGGAGCAGCTGAAAGCTGGAGGAAGGATCGAACTGCCTCTTCTTGTTCAGACTGAAGGGGAAGTGTACGGAAATTATTCAATCAACCCCGAAATTGCTGGTTTAAGGGCAGTCCTTGCTCAGGGTCTTCCGAAACGAGAGGTCCCTGTAAAGGTCGATCTTGTCGGAGAACCTCTTCCGGATTACACCGTAGCACAGATCCTAGTGGAACCAGCAAACGTAAAGATCGAAGGTCCACAGAAACAGATAGATGATATCGGATCCCTAAGCACACAGATGATCGACATATCAGCTATCAGTAAAGATCAGCAATTTGTTGTTCCCCTTATTCTCCCTCAAAACGGAGGCGTGAAGTTTGCAGAAAATAATTCTGTTCGTGTTATGGTAAAACTCAAGCCCTATACTGTTACGAAAATGATCTCCAGAGTACCCGTTAGCGTTCAGGGTACGAGCGTTTACCCTTCCTGGTCTGTGAATCCTTCTTATGTGGATATTACCCTTGAAGGCACCCCAAGTTCCCTGAGGATTCTTGAAAGTCATGATGTTTTGCAAGCTTATGTCAATGTTACAAACATTGTTTCGAAAAAACTGACGGTTCCGGTCCTAATCAACTTAAATGTTCCAGATCTTGTGATAAAAAAAGTGGATCCCTCGAACGTTTCAGTCCAGGCGGAATTGGATTAGCGGGAAGGTGAAAGAGTTGGAGATACCAGCTGGAAAAATAAGATGTCTTTTTGGTACTGATGGGGTAAGGGATGTGGCTAACCGAGGAGTGATGACTCCTGAAATGGCCCTGAGGCTGGGAAGATCTTATGTTCTTTTCCTGACGGAGCAGGGAATTCCAAGGCCTACTCTTGTCATAGGACGGGATACCCGTAGATCAGGACAAATGCTTGAATCTGCTATCATTTCCGGATTGACATCCGCGGGTGCTCAGGTTAAATCTCTTGGTATTTCTCCCACTCCCGAGGTAAGTTTTGCGATCAAATATCTTCACGCCCATGGTGGTGTGGTGATCAGTGCTTCCCATAATCCTGCCGAGTATAACGGGATCAAGTTCCTTGACAAGGAAGGCAAGAAACTTTCCGAT
This sequence comes from Synergistales bacterium, assembly GCA_016927765.1. Classification (GTDB taxonomy): domain Bacteria; phylum Synergistota; class Synergistia; order Synergistales; family JAFGMB01; genus JAFGMB01. The sequence continues at coordinate 425 of JAFGMB010000162.1, read as the reverse complement.
GAAAATGAGGCTTCCATAGAAGATTACCTGGGGGATAACTTTCTTGATGACTGGCGACCCACGGGAGCATCCATAGGAACCTTTTATGAAGAAAAGAATGTCAGGCATGCTTATTGTGAATGGTTAACTTCCATACTTTCGGGGATATCCATGGAAGGTTACAAGTGTATTGTTGATTGCGCCAACGGAGCTGCCACACCAGTTATCAAGAAACTTCTACAAGATGCAGGGCTCTCGTGGACCCTTGTCGGTGCCGAGCCAGATGGCCTGAATATAAACGATGGTGTGGGAGTCATGGCGATGAAACATCTTTCCCAACTCATTCTTAAAAGAGGATGCGATATGGGGATAGCCTATGATGGAGATGCAGACAGGGTACTTGTTACGGACCCTCTTGGAAGGATCATTGATGGAGATATTATTCT
>JAFGMB010000161.1 GCA_016927765.1 Synergistales bacterium | reverse complement strand
GATTTATCAATATTTGCTCAGATGCTGGTTGGGATCCTATGCAATAAAGGTGAAATCCTAGGGGGGATATTTTTGAGACCGAGAATTCTTTGTGCGGAATTTCATCACGAGACCAATTCCTTCTGTTCCACCAAAACAGGTATGCAGGAGTATCAGAACCTATATATTCTCTATGGGGGAGATATTGTGTCGAAATTTAAAGGTGTGAAAATGGAGTTGGGTGGTTTTATTGAAACCTGTGCAGAGGAGAAACTGGAGTTAATACCAACCATTGCAGCTAATGCGATGCCAGGGGGGCCTGTGACGAGAGAGGTTTTCGACTTAGTAAAAACCGAGATTCTCAGAGAATTGTCAAGGCAAAATCCAATTCAAGGAGTCCTTTTATCTCTACACGGAGCAATGGTGCTAGAAGATGTTCCGGATGGTGAAGGAGAACTGGTCTCAGCCATCAGAGAAGCAGTAGGACCTGAAGTTCCTATAATTGCGACTCTCGATCTCCATGCAAATATTACTCAAAAAATGGTAGATCAAGCTGATGCGTTATTTGTTTATGATACAAATCCCCATGTTGATCAATATGAACGAGCAGTGGAAGCAGCACACCTGATGGCTCAATGTGTAACTCGATCATTAAAGCCAACAATGAAAATGAAAAAGATCCCTATCCTTTCACCTGTCCTATCAACAAGTGAGGACCCTTACCAACAGATTATGCAACGAGTCCATGAATGGGAAAAACACCCGGAAGTACTAAGTGTTTCATTAGCCCACGGTTTCCCTTGGTCTGATTTTAAAGAGGTTGGAATTGCAGTAGTGGCTATCACGAAAAATAACAGTCTTCTTGCCAATGATATCGTTAATGACATTGATGCCCTGATTTGGGCGAAAAGGGAAGAATTTATCAAACCATTGGTTTCATTAGATGAGGCTATCAAGATGAGCCAAGAAACAGAGGAAGGCCCTGTGATATTAGCCGATGTTGCAGATAATCCTGGTGGGGGAACTCCTGGCGATGGGACACAGTTATTAAGTGGTCTGATCAGGGCTAATTTATCGGATGTTGCTTTCGCATCGATCGTGGATCCAGAAACTGTGAAAGATGCTATTAGAGCTGGAGTGGGGTCATTGATTCCAGTTAAATTAGGTGGCAAGACCGAAATCGTTCATGGTGAACCTTTAAAGGTAATGGCTCAGGTAAAAACAATTGCTGATGGTGTTTTCATTAATAAAGGGCCTATGAGAAGAGGTTTCGAGGAACATATGGGAAAAGCTGTTGTACTTGGGATTGGTGGAATAGATGTAATTGTACATGAGAGGAAATTGCAACCATGGGATCCTGAATTTATTAGGAGAATGGGAATAGAACCCAGGGACAGGAAAGTAATTGTACTTAAATCAGCGATGCACTTTCGCGCAGCCTTTACCCCTATTGCAAAAAAGATCATTGATGTGGATGTACCCGGTTTGCTGTCTATGAACTTTCAAAAGATGTCATTTAAATATATCTCAAGACCTGCATTTCCGATTGATGTATTTGATAGATAGGCCAAGAAACAAGATGTCAACAATGAATGTATTTTGCCCAAAAAGGGGTGTTTTGCATGTCTTTTGACCTGATTATAAAGAATGCAAGGATCTATGATGGTACACGAACTCCATGGTTCAGGGGTGATGTTGGAGTAACTGGAGGAAAGATCGAATATATTGGAAAGCTTCCTCCAGATATTGTTGCTACGGAAGTGATAGATGCCAATAATTCGGTCCTATGTCCTGGATTCATAGATATACATGCCCATTCTGATTTTATGCTCCTTAGGGATTCCGTTATGTTATCGAAACTCTCACAGGGAGTGACTACCCAAATAATCGGTATGTGTGGAGTCAGTCCTGCTCCAGTATCTGAAGAGACACTGGATTTACTTGACCAGTATGTGGGGTTTACCAAGGCTGGTGCAAAACCTGATTGGAATTGGAGATCGGTTGGAGATTGGTTATCGGTACTGGAAAAGTTAGATCTTGGAACAAATGTGGGTACCTATGTTGGCCAGGGAACTATCCGGATCGCAGTAATGGGTTTTGCTGACCGTAATCCAACGACCGGAGAACTGTCTGCCATGAAACAACTTGTAGAAGATTCTATGGAACAAGGTGCAGTTGGACTTTCCAGCGGACTGATCTATCCACCTGGGGTATATTCATCCAGAGACGAAATTATTTCTATATGTAAAGGGCTTATGAACAAACATGGGATCTATGAATCCCATGTTCGTAGCGAGTCGTATGGAGTGGTCGATGGCGTAAAGGAAACTATCGAGGTGGGGGAGAGATTGGGAATTCCTGTCCAGATATCTCACCATAAAGCTGCCGGGAAAGACAACTGGGGTTTAGTCAAATTAACATTGGATGAAGTTGAAAAAGCACGTGCAAGAGGGGTAGACATTACTGTAAATCAATATCCATATACTGCATGTAGCACCACATTAAGGGCTATCCTCCCACCTTGGGTTCACGAAGGAGGTGTGGGTAAACTTATCGAAAGATTAAGAAATACAGATTACAGGAAACGAATCAAAGAAGAAATAAAAACTCAAACAAGCTGGGAGAACTTCATTAAACATTGTGGAAATTATAACGGAGTATATCTCCTATATACACCGCAAACACCCGAATTTGAAGGGAAATCATTGAAAGAAGCAGCGGAGATAACAGGGAAAGATGAACTAGATACTGCTTTTGATATTATTATTGAAAATCAAGGATTAGATACTGCAGGTTATGAAGTTATGTCGGAAGAAGATGTTAAATATGTGTTGAAACATCCATCTGTGATTGTTGCATCGGATTCAATTCCTGCTGCTCCGGGTGCTAAGAGTCATCCTAGAGCCTTTGGAACTAATCCCAGGGTTTTGGGAAAGTATGTAAGGGAAGAAAAAACCCTCTCCATGGAAGAAGCAATCTGGAAAATGACTGGATTTCCTGCAGCAAGAATGGGTTTATGGACTAAGGGTTTAATAAGAATAGGCATGGATGCGGATATCGTACTTTTTGATCCTGAAACAGTAAAAGATCAGGCTACATTTGCAGACCCCTTCAAAGAAGCACAGGGTATTGAATATGTTATAGTTTGCGGGAAAATAGTGGTAAAGGAAGGGAAATACACCGGTATAAGTGCTGGTAAAGTCATTAGAAAATGAGCAATTGTAATGATCCTTGATCTGGGAGCCTGAAGGCCCCTCAGACTGAAGAGAAAGCCCAACCATCAAATTGGCTGGGCTTTCTCTTCAGTCTGACCCTCCCATGAGTATGGGAGGGATTTTTATTGATCATGATGTTGATCTCTTCGGTTTGATAATGCCCTTTTGGAGTGGCATAATGAATAACAGCCTTTCATGAGAGTCCGTGAAAAGTGATCCCACCAGTTATTACCAGGAATTAATATTTAGAGCCTGTCGATAATTTCATGGAATTAAAAAAGATTTATTATCATGTAAGGAATCTCTGTTCTTTACCAGACACATTCCGATCTGAATTTCTGTGTTCTTATCAAGGATCAAAGAGGAGGAATTCATCATGCTCGATGAAGCAGAGAAAAGAGTTTTCAGTTTCATGCTTGGGGAACTGAAACATGAGTTCCCGGATTTTGTCGATTTCCAATCTCCGGGAGATAAATTTACCCAGGAAGAGCTTCAGTATAAGAGAAAAGCCCTTTTCAGGTTCCAGGATGAAATAGGGAGACACGGAATAAGCGATCATATAAGGAGGGGAAAGGGGAAGGAGCTCCTCAAGAAGTTAGGCTCCATCCTTACCCTTAACCTTAGCGATTTCAGTGAGTGGAAAAGCACCTTCGGTTCCAAGAACAGTGACATCGTTCCTGTATTCCAGGCTCTTCTTGCTGTGTCGAACAGGGAATATGAAGGTCCACAAACACTGGACCTTCTATTCGAGGCTATCGAGAGTCGTTCTCTTGATGCCAGCTGGGCGTGCCTTTCCACCAGCCTGTGGGCTCTCAATCCGCGGGAATATTTCCCCATAAAGATCAGTTATCTCAGGCATCTCGCGGACAGGTTCAGCCTGGCCTTGCCTTCTGGAAGACCCACTGCTGAATCTTACAATGAGCTGATGGCCTTCGGTTACTACTTTCGGGATCTTATAGCAGAATTGAAACCCAAGGACTGGATAGATGTGCAATCCTTTTTCTGGAGCGTGGCTTACAGCACCATGCCGAAAAATGATCTTTCAAGCCCAAGTTCTCAATAGTCTGGCAGATCACTGGAAACTGACCGTAAAGAAAAAAGTCCTCTGTGCTTAAAATTGTCAAGAAACTGGCACTTCACCCGGACTACTTTTCGGATAGCAGGTCAAGTGACCTGAATAAAATAACCCATTAGATGGCTTCTGTATTCTTTCCGAAACTTCCCTTTATTCAATTTTGCCGGAAATAAGGTAAGTGATCGTTTGAGGTGTGCTATGTCCGGTTGGTAGAATAAAAGAGAAATCAGCCTGTATCTAGTTTTTCCACCCTTTTTAGGAAGGATTATTATGGATAGAACCTTACTTGAATCAAAATACCAGGCTTCACTTCTTGGCTTAGCCATCTGCGATGCTCTTGGAGGGGCAGTTGAATTCATGCCTCCAGGTACATTTGAGCCTGTGACAGGTTTTAGAAGGGGAGGTCCCTTCGATCTTGAGCCTGGTCAGTGGACGGATGATACTTCCATGGCGTTGTGTCAAGCGGAAAGCCTCATTACATGTAAAGGTTTTGATCCGAAAGACCAGATGGATCGGTACCTGAGATGGCTTAAGGATGGATATCTCAGTTCCACGGGAGCATGTTTTGATATCGGCAATACCTGTTATAGAGCCCTGACAGAATTTCGTTTTTCAGGGGATCCCTTCAGCGGACCTACTCATGAGAGAAGTGCCGGTAATGGCTCTCTCATGAGATTAGCTCCCATCCCTTTGTTCTATTTCAATGATCCCGAAGAGGCAATTTATTATGCCGGCGAGAGCTCCCGTACCACCCATGGAGCCATGGAGGCCATTGATGCCTGTAAGTATTACGCAGGTCTTATGGTAGGGGCTCTTCACGGACTTTCGAGGGCTGAACTACTGTTTCCCCTGTTTTGTCCGGTCCCCGATCTTTGGGAGAGCGACCCCCTTGCCCCTCGGATAGAGGAAATTGCAAGGGGTTCTTACAAGCAAAAAGACCCTCCGGAAATTGTCGGTTCAGGTTACGTGGTGAAGTCCATGGAAGCTGCCCTCTGGGCGTTCTATAAAACTGATTCCTTCAAAGAGGGAGCATTGCTTGCGGTAAACCTGGGCAATGATGCAGATACCACGGGGGCCATCTACGGCCAGCTTGCGGGGGCTTTCTACGGCATGGAAGGTATTCCGGAAGAATGGATCTCGGGACTCTATGCAAAAGATATGATCCTTTCCTATGCAGATAAACTTTTTGAATTTCCTCACTCCTGAATCAAGGAGAAAATGAGGGGAAAGGGTCAGTCAGGATACTTTCCCTTTATGCTGAAAAAGACTTTCCAAGTGATCTGCCCCCTTTGCTATTTCCAGATTTAATGTGAGTTTTGAGAACATGGTTGGAAAAAAGAAAAAATACATTGACTCATCTGGCCTCCTAACAAGCCATTCCCAAGAAACTTTAATAAAATGATATACTCTTCTCATTTATTCTTCCCTGTTGTCAGGGTATTCCTCAATAATTACAGGTGCTGTGTTGTTGAGGCCTTAAGTGGCTTTAGTGGGCATCATGTTCCAGGGTCTTCAATCCTTTATGAGAGTGGCTGTTCAGGTTCATTCTCAAGAATTACTATATCGCGCGATAACTGAAAGGAGAGATAGCATTGGCAGACCTGAAAGAGAGGGCTCAAGCCCTCAATCCTCAACTGGTGGAATGGCGGCGCCATGTTCACCATAACCCGGAGATCGGTTTTGACACGCCGGAAACGGAAGCCTTTATCGTTGAAAGACTCAGAGAGATGGGTATCCAGGATATCAGAACTGGTGTGGCCGGACATGGTCTTACGGCCATCATCAGGGGAGATAAGCCCGGCAAGGTTTTGGGTATGCGTGCTGACATAGACGCACTCAACATGAAGGAAGACACGGGGCTTCCTTTTGCTTCGAAAAACGACTACATGCACGCCTGCGGCCACGATGCCCATGTGGCCATGATGCTGGGTGCCGTTAAGCTTATTATGGAAAACAGGAAAGATATCTCCGGAACCATAAAACTGATCTTCCAGCCCTCCGAGGAGACTGGCGATGGAGCCCCGGCAATGATAGAAGCCGGGGTACTTGAAGACCCTGCCCTGGACGGGATCGTGGGGCTGCATACCGGAAACCTCTGGAAAGGTCCTGTGGAAGGACAGGTAGGGTATCGTGTTGGCGCTATCATGGCCAGTGCTGACTGGTTTTATGTCACTTTCACGGGTAAGGGCGGTCATGGGGCGACCCCTCACCTTACGGTGGATCCCATAGCGATGGCCTGCCAGGCTGTATCGGCCATGCAGATGATCGTGAGCAGGAATACCAGCCCCCTTTCCTCGGCTGTTGTCACGGTGGGTACTATCAATGGCGGGACAGCTCCTAATATCATTCCGCCCACGTGCACGATCAGCGGTACTACCCGGACACTGGACCCGGAAACACGTACCATGGTGCTGGAGCGCATAAAACAGATCTGTGAGAACGTAGCCCAGGCGATGGGCGGCAGGGTTGAAGTGAGCTTCAAATATGGGCCGCCTCCCCTGATGAACGACAAGGGGATGACCGAAAAGCTGATCAGGGCTGCTGGCCAGGTCCTTGGCGAAGATAACGTGGTGGAAGTGGTTGAGCCCACCATGGGAGGAGAGGATATGGCCTTCTTCCAGGAGAAGGTGCCGGGAACCTTTTTCTTCCATCCCTCGGGTTTAAGCGAAGGTAAGACCAACCCTCACCATCACCCGAAATTCGATGTGAATGAAGATGTACTCTGGGTGGGCTCTGCGGTGCTGGCGAATTTTGCTCTGACCTGGCAGGATGAAGAGTAAATTCTGACGTTAGATAACCGGGCTTGCCTGTGATGTATTTCAATTTTATGAAAAGAGGTCCTGATCATGACACTTCACATAGAAACACCCTTGATTGAATCCATCCCCCTGAGCCAGGCATCGGGCAGGGAGGTATTCCTGAAGCTGGAAGCCATTCAGCCGGCGGGATCTTTTAAGCTTCGAGGGATAGGAAGACTCTGCGAAGAACGTGCCAGGGAAGGGGCATTGCGCTTTATCGCCCCTTCAGGAGGGAATGCCGGGTATGCTGCTTCCTGGGCTGCCAGGGAACTGGGTCTCGAGGCCATTGTCGTGGTCCCGGTCACCACTTCTCAGGAAGCGAAGGACAGTATTACCAGGTTGGGTGCTGAAGTCTGTGTTCATGGCGCCAACTGGAACGAAGCCAACGAAAAGGCCCTTGCTATGGCGGAGTCAGATCCCAGGGCGGCATATATCCACCCCTTTGATGACCCCATCATGTGGGAAGGACACGGGACCATGATAGACGAGGCTTCTTGCCAGGGGCCCAAACCGGACCTGATCGTCCTCTCCGTTGGAGGTGGTGGCCTGCTCTGTGGTGTGGTGACTGGTATGGACAGGAACGGATGGAAGGATGTGCCTGTTCTGGCCGCCGAGACGGTGGGTTGCGATTGTTTTGCCCGGTCCCTTGCTGCAGGCAGGATAGTGGAACTTGATGCCATAACATCGGTGGCAACGTCCCTTGGGGCCAAGGCACCTGCCACCCGCGCACTGGAATTTGCCGGGGATCATTCTATTCGGTCCTATGTGGGCTCGGACAGTTCTGCAGTTTCAGCGTGCCGGGCTTTCCTGGATGACCACAGGATCCTTGTGGAGCCTGCCTGCGGGATCGCATTGGCTGCGGTCTATGAGAATGTCCCTGAACTGGAGGATGCCAGGAGGATCATGGTCATCGTGTGCGGGGGTATCGGCATAAGTGCATCAAAGCTCGCTTCTCTGTGATCCTGGTTCAGACACTGTTATGTCACACCAGGTATGACTGGTCTTCTGAAGTATTCGAAGGATAAATGAAAATGACTGCCCTAAGCGATAAGGGCTATGAAATATCAAAAGAGGGTTCCCTCATTTCAAGGGAACCCTCTTTGTGTAAATGATCATGTATTTCAGAGCAGTGAATTCATATTATCCATGTAAATCAGTGGGATAGGAAAATCCGGCATGACTATGGCAGCAGAGATCTCAATTCTCCTGAACTTTTCCTGAAGAAAATCCGGAAAACCTGATATCCTTATTATGTCAGGTAGTTAATAATTCTTAGTGTTAGGACTATAATATGTTATATGTACTCTGCAACAGCAAAGATCAGAAAGAAACGCTTATCATTCAAGATCCGGTATTCAAAACCGCTAAAGGGATAAATAATCCATTTCTATTTTCATGCCCTATTGAAAAGGGAGGTGGTAGCTTTTCAGTTTATCCGAGAGGATGTTCATGGAGGATCTGAACGTATGTGTTGAATATTGATCTATGAGGGGAGGAATTAAAGGTGAGAAAGTGTAAGTTCTTGATAGCCCTGGTAGCAGTAAGTGTGTTGCTATTT
>JAFGMB010000160.1 GCA_016927765.1 Synergistales bacterium | reverse complement strand
GCAAGGTCTGCCCGTGGAAGATAGCTGTCGGCGAAGGCCGCTGTGGCCGAAAAGGAAAGGAATACCAGAAGCACTACCATGGGGAAAAGCAGATTTCTCCTTACCATGTCTAACACCTCTTTTTCGTACTATCCTTATGAAACATTAAAAGGATAACAGAAAAATGGTCAGGATACTATCTTCAGAATGAGCCTTTTCTATGGATATTTTCACAATTGGTTTCCGGCAGAAAGATCAGAAGTAATGTGCCGGTCACCATCATTGAAAAGATCAGCAGGAAAGCGTAGTGATACTGGGCTACAGGATCCATAATGGGTGACAGCCTGTCTATTATGTAGCCGATAAGAGTAGCTACCAGAGGTACGCCCAGGAAACCTGCGGTATTATACACTGCCGTGGCGACACCGGTGTAGCGGGGAAGGTTCAATTCTTTTACCACAGAAAGAGACAGGACAAAACAGGTAAAACAGAATCCCATAAGGAAGAAAAGGGGCTTTATCATTCCCAGGGGAGGTCTCCCCCCATTCGCGAAAACCAGGATACCCCATATAATGGTATATCCCCACCCGAGGGTCAGCATGGGTAATTTTCTCTTACCCAATTTGTCAGAGATCCAGCCTACTGAAAGGCTTCCGACAATAAGGCCCAGAAGACCCCAGATGATGAAATCCGCTGCCTGGCTTTTTGGCAATCCGTAGACAGAAGTAAGGTAGGACACTCCCCAGGCCCCGAGAAAGGCAAGCCAGGTACCATTGATAAAGGCATAGAAGATCATGGCCGGCCACATGGGCCAGTGGGCGAGCACATTTCCTGCGGCCCTCGAAAGTTGTGAAAGGTCCCCCCTGGAAGTGGATTCAGGCAGGATCATCTCATTCACAGGTTCGAAATCCATCTCGGAAGGGTCATTCCTGATGATAAGAAAAGAGAGAACTCCCATTAGAAAGGATACCAGTGCCACAAACAGGAAAACCGTCCTCCAGGATATGATGGTCACAAGGACCGCCAGGGGGGTCTGGGCGAGAATGCCCCCGGAATTTCCTACCAGAAGGGTCAATCCTGACATGGTTGCGAATTCCCTTTCCCTGAACCATCGTGACTGGATCTTGAGAATGCAGACAAATACAGTAGATACTCCTATACCGACAATAAAGCGGCCCAAAAATATCAGGGGGGATGTTCGGGCCATCCCGAAAAGGAGAGATCCCAGGGCGGTCATGAACATGCCTATAGACACGGTGATCCTTGCACCAAGGGAATCGGCAAGCATCCCTACAGGTATCTGCATGATCATGTAAGCATAGAAATACATGGAGGCCAATGTGCCGAAAGAAGTTGCGGTAAGGTCAAAAGCATTGGTCAGTTCTTCCCTGAGAACGCCGGGCGCCAGCCTGTGAAAGAAGGCGACGACAAAGGAACACACCATGATGCCCCATATATACCATCTGTATCTTAATGCCCCGTTGTCATGTCCATTGCCCTTCGGTCCGATGATGGCCAGCCCCTTTACCGCGAAGATCAGCGTCATCCATTCTATTGCCTGGAAGGGACTGACGCAACGTATACCCGGCAATTGGTATCCGTGAAACATGATCGGTCCAGAGGATCATTTTCCAGGTACAATGGCGATGAAAATCCGGTATGCAACTCTGGCATAATAAATCTGGCCGTTTGACAACAAGGGGAGGTTCCCATGAATTTCCCCAAAGGGGAAGGGAAGGTGACAGGTAGTGTCGTGTGCTTTTTCATCCTGGCTTGGATCTGGCTGCTACGATCCTGGATCATGGATGGTCATTTCTCTTTATGCAGGTCCCTTAATTCACTGTCCGTCAAGATCTTTCCGGATAAATTCCTTTTTATGATCTCCAGTCTTCCCTTCGGATGTATCTTCAGGTATCCATGGAAGGCGTATACTATTTCCCGGGATGTTGGATATCCGGATAAAATGGGCCGGATCAAAAGGGAAACATCCTTCAGGGAGGATATTTATGGAAAAAATGGAACTCAGTATTACCCGACAATGGTTCGATTCCTTCGCACTTTCCTTTTGCGATGATCATGGGGATCTGCATCCTTTACTGGAGTTGAAGTACAGGCACAGTTACAGGGTGGAGAAGAATGCCATGGCCATTTCCAGGAGCATAGGATGGAACGATAATGATGTGTACCTTGCCAGGGCAGCAGGGGTGGTTCATGATGTCGGTCGATTCCCTCAATTTCATCTGTTCGGAACCTTTTGCGATCCTCTTTCTGTAGATCATGGGAAAGAGGGAGAGAGAGTCCTGGAGGAGCAATTTCCGTGGGAATACCTGGATCCGGAGTTAAAAAGGATCCTCCTTGGATCCACCTGTTACCACAACGTTATAGAGATCCCGGAAAACCTTATGGAAGAGGAGTTCCTTCCCCTTCTCAAGGTCATCAGGGATGCTGATAAACTTGATGTATTTGAGATCGTTCGCGAAAACATACTTGAGGGTAAAACAAGAGAACTTTTCCCGGGCATTAGTATGGCCCCCTCCCTATCAGAGGATTTGCTTAAAGAAGTGAAGGAACATAAGAGGGCTTCTTACGGTAACGTCCGGACCCTCCTGGATTTCCTCCTACTTCAGCTTACCTGGATATACGATATCAATTTTTCTCCCACTATCACCATGATGAGGGAGAGAGGTATCATCCAGTGGCTGGAAGAGCAATTATCAATTGACAACAGGGCGGAACCATTCCTCGAGGGTTTTGTTTCCCATGTCCATAGGAGGATAGGATAGCTGGCGTTCTTTTCAGCCAAAAAAAGGAAAATATGAAGTGGTTCATAGGCTGTCCCGACAGGACAGCCTATTTTTTATCCGATCAATGGAGCAATGGGGCTGAAGATCTTCCTGCATTCTTCGCCCCCTTCCCTCTTCCGCTTCCCGGGTTTTTATAATACAATCATTCACATTATAATTATTATTCTCTTTGGTAATATCTCTTCGGGTTTTTCTTCCCTGGGAAGATGTCACAAGGTTTCTATCCATGGCCATCTTTGTGGCAAAAATGTTAATAAATTCAATGTCCAGAAAGGGAGTGTGTTCCAAGTTGAAAGGTGTCGATGATCTACTGATGTCCCGTATGGGGCCTATCATTACCGGCGGGATAGTTGGGGCTCTTGCAGCGTTGCTGGTCAAATGGGGAAACCCCGGCAACATGGGGATATGTGTAGCCTGTTTCACCCGGGATATTGCGGGAGCCCTTGGGCTTCACCATGCAGCGGTGGTGCAATATCTTCGGCCTGAGATAGCTGGTTTTATTTTAGGTTCTTTCATTTCTGCCCTCTTAAGCGGGGAATATCTCCCGAGGACAGGTTCTTCGCCTCTGATCCGTTTTTTCCTCGGGTTCTTTGCCATGATCGGTGCCCTTGTATTCCTGGGTTGTCCCTGGAGGGCCTACCTGAGACTGGCCGGTGGAGACTGGAATGCCATTCCCGGTATCATGGGATTGATCACGGGTATTGTCCTTGGGATCGTCTTTCTCTGGAAAGGTTATAACCTGGGCAGGGCATATGAGGTAAAAAAAGGGGCGGGTTATATCATGCCGGCAGCAGCAGTGTTACTCCTGGTCATGGTGATACTCAAGCCGACCTTCGGGGCAGGCGGCACGGCAGGGCCAATTTTCTTCTCTGAAAAAGGGCCTGGGGCAATGTATGCGCCCTTTGCGATAGCCCTTGGTGTTGGGCTTCTTGTAGGATGGCTTGCCCAGAGGAGTCGCTTCTGTACGGTGGGTGCCATACGAGACCTGGTCATGCTGCGAGATCCTCATCTTTTCAATGGGGTAGTAGCTTTCATTATCATGGCTTTTGTGACCAATTTCGTTCTCGGCCAGTTCAATCCCGGTTTTGAGGGACAGCCTGTAGCTCATACCAATAGCCTGTGGAATTTCATGGGCATGGTCCTTGCAGGTTTGGCTTTTACCCTAGCAGGTGGCTGCCCGGGGCGACAGTTCATCATGAGCGGAGAGGGAGACGGAGATTCAGCGGTCTTTGTCATTGGAATGCTTGTAGGAGCCGGTTTTGCCCATAACTTCAGCCTGGCCAGCTCGCCCAGCGGTCCTGGCGCATTTGGCCCGGCAGCTACGATAGCAGGGATCCTCTTCTGTCTCACCGTTGGGTTCCTCATGCAGGATAAATTTGAATAGGAGGGTCGGAAAATGAACGAACCTGTAGTGGTCGATGCTAAAGGGCTTTCCTGTCCTCAGCCGATTCTTGAGACCAGAAAGGCTCTTTCCAAGGTTGAGGAAGGAACTGTTGAGGTTCTTGTTGATACTGTAACCTCAAGGGAAAATGTAGCCCGTTTTGCCCGGAACAAGGGCTGGAATGTAACCCTGGAAGATCATGGAGACTGGCACAAAGTGATATTGACCAGGTAGGCTGCATTAGGAATACTGTTATCCCAAGAGGCGGCCCTGAGCCGCCTCTTGTTTTTTTCTCGCTGGTGACATCCTGGTGGCCGTAAGGAGCTGTTGGTAACAGGTCTTGACAATTGTGAGATAATACAAAATGTTGAATGCATGCCATGAGTATGTAGAATCCCCGTTGTGGAGGAGATCTTTTTGAATAAGAAAAGACCTGTTCTGAAAATAGGTAAGTATGAACCCAGGTTCCCCCTTATACAGGGGGGTATGGGTGTGGGTATGTCCGGCCCTGTACTTGCCGGAACCGTGGCGAAGTTCGGAGGTGTCGGCACTATTGCAAGTGTTGGCCTGGCATGTAATTCGCCTCATTATGACGGCACAAATTATTTTGAAGCCAACCAGCTGGCCATCAAGGATGCCCTAAAAAAAGCCAGGGCAATATCTGGTGACGGTGTTATTGCCGTTAACTGCATGGTAGCCCTTACGGATTATGAACTTCATGTGAAGGCTTCATGTGAGGGCGGAGCCGACATGATAATCTCAGGGGCGGGACTTCCCTTGAAGCTCCCGGCATATACGGCCGATCACCCTGATGTGGCACTGATTCCAATAGTAAGCTCCAAAAAAGCCGCGGATCTCATTATCCGGAGATGGGAGAAGCAGTACAAAAGACTCCCCGATGGCCTGGTCGTGGAAACTCCCAAGTACGCCGGCGGTCACCTTGGAGTTCTCAAGATGGAGCAGGTGGAAGATGATGCTTTTACCCTTGAAACGGTGGTACCTGAACTGGTGGAATATCTCAAAAAAGAGGCGGGACTTGATATACCCGTTATTGCGGCTGGAGGCATCTGGGACCGTCAGGATGTGGAAAAGGCCTTTGAGCTTGGAGCCAGGGGTGTCCAGATGGCAACCCGTTTTGCCTGTACCTATGAGGGAGATGCTAGTGATCGTTTCAAACAGGCCTACATAGATGCGAAAGAGGAAGATGTGGTACTCATCGAGAGCCCTGCAGGGCTGCCTGGAAGGGCTATCAGAAATCCCTTCGTCAATGACTACCTTGAGGGCCACGTGAAAAGCAAGCCCTGTATAGCAAATTGTCTTACCCATTGTCGATACAAGAAGACCAGAGAGACCTTCTGTATTGCCCAGGCCCTTGTAGATGCTTTCAACGGGAACTGGGAGGAGGGGCTTTTCTTCTGCGGTTCCAATGTGGTGAAAGCCACAAAACTGGAACGGGTGGAAGATATTATCCGAGAACTCTTTGAGTAGATAAGGAGGGGGTTCTCAGATCTTCCCTATATGCGCTATAGACAAGCGGCCTTATCTCAGGGCCGCTTTTTCTTTTCTGTGGAAGAAGTTGGCCAAATAGGTTACCATAAAAAAGCACACTCTGTTTTTCCTGGAGGGTTTTATCGTGACCAAGACCATCAATCGTGTAAAATATGTTCCTCTCTGTTTTTTCATCCTTTGTTTTGTAATCCTTTCCTTTCCAG
>JAFGMB010000159.1 GCA_016927765.1 Synergistales bacterium | reverse complement strand
ATAGAGGATCTCTTTCTGCATATAAAAGATATAGACAAGGCCATCCCCTATATGGATGAATGCATGGATGATAGAATGGTTAGGCTCTTAAAGATCTGGGAAATGGGTTAGGAGGTACATAATACGACCATGTCAGGATATTACGCTGAGATCATTGCAAAAGAACTTGATATTATGATCCATCAGGTTCGCAATACCCTGGAACTGCTGAAAGATGGTTGCACTGTCCCTTTTATCTCAAGGTATCGTAAAGAAAGGACAGGATCTCTTGACGAACAGGCCGTAATACACATAAGGGACAGGAACATGGAACTGGAAGACCTGGATAAACGGAAGAATTCCGTCCTAAGATCTCTTAAGGAAAGAGCGCTGCTTAACCAGGCACTCGAATGCTCTATTCTTTCAGCTTCTTCTATGACAATTCTGGAAGACCTGTATCTTCCTTACCGGCCGAAGCGAAAGACAAAAGCCTCTATCGCGAAAGAAAGGGGCCTTGAAAAACTGGCTGCCAGGATCCTGGAGCAGAACGGAACCGACCCTGATACAGAAGCCCATAGTTTCATAAACGAGGAAATGGGGGTTCCTCATACCTATGGTGCCCTTGAAGGTGCAGGCCATATCATTGCGGAATGGATAAGTGAAAACAGACTTGCAAGGACCAGGATCAGAAAACTCTTTGTTCTCCGTTCCCAGGTAAGGTCAAAAGTGATCAAAGGGAAAGAGGAGGTTGGAAGCAAGTACCGTGATTTTTTTGATTTCTCTCAGATCGCCAGAAGCTGCCCCTCTCATCGCGTACTTGCAATGATCCGAGGAGAATCAGAGGGCATTCTGTCAATCAGCTTCCTACCACCAGAGCTTGAATGCATCAACGAATTGGAGAAGATCTTCCTGAAAGGTTCAGGGAAAGACAATCAGTTCGTAAAAGCTTCTTTGATCGACAGCTACCGAAGATTGCTTGCCCCTTCAATTGAAAGGGAACTGAGAAATGCCCTGAAAACAAAAGCCGATAAACAGTCTATCCGTGTTTTCAAGGATAATATGAGGTCCATCCTTATGGCCCCTCCTCTTGGGAGTAAAAGGATACTCGCTATTGACCCAGGATTCAGGACTGGGTGCAAGCTCGTATGTCTTGACGATCAGGGACAAATGCTCCATTCCGACACTATCTATCCTCACCCTCCGCGGAATAATTTCAACGAAGCATCATCAAGATTAATCGAATTGATCGACCAGTATCAAATAGAGGCAATTGCAGTGGGAAATGGTACTGCCGGAAGAGAAACCCTGAACTTTATAACCTCTCTTGAGCTGGGAAATATTATTGTCACTATGGTTAATGAAAGTGGAGCTTCCATATATTCTGCCTCATCGGTTGCCCGTGAAGAATTTCCTGATGATGATATCACCGTAAGAGGAGCGGTATCTATTGGCCGAAGGTTGATGGATCCCCTGGCCGAGCTGGTCAAACTGGACCCTAAATCGATCGGTGTCGGTCAGTATCAGCACGATGTAGACCAGAAGCTTCTTAAGCAGAGCCTTGATGATGTTGTTGTAGAATGTGTCAACAGGGTAGGTGTTGAGATAAACACGGCCAGTAAACACCTGCTTTCATATGTATCGGGACTTGGTCCTTCTTTAGCAGAGAATATAGTCAGCTATCGTAAAACGAAAGGCCCCTTCTGTAACCGGGAAGATTTGGCAAAAGTACCCCGTTTGGGGCCAAAAGCTTTTGAGCAATGTGTTGGTTTCCTTAGGATATCCAATTCCGAGAACCCCCTGGACAACACCGCGGTGCACCCCGATAGCTACAATATTGTTGAAAAAATGTCCCGGGACCTTGATTGCAGCGTCAGTGATCTCATAAACAACAGGGAGTTAAGGGATCGGATATCCCTGGATCGATACATCACGGATACCTTTGGCATGCCTACATTGAGAGATATCATGGCAGAACTGGAAAAACCAGGTAGAGACCCCAGGAATTCCTTCCAGCTCCCTTCTTTCCATAAAGACCTCCAAGAACTGGAGGATCTTGAAGAAGGGATGACAGTGCCTGGAATAATAACCAACATCACTGATTTCGGGGCATTCGTAGATATAGGTGTCCACCAGGATGGACTGATCCACATAAGCCAGATCAGTGATCGCTTCATAAAGCACCCTTCTGAATTCTTATCTCCAGGACAGCAGGTTATCGTTAAAATTACCGGGATAGATCTGACCAGGCGCAGGATATCCCTTTCAATGAAAAACATAGATAAAAAGACCGGGTGATATGATGAACAAGATACTTTGTGATAATTTTGATGTCGCAGTTATAGGAGGAGGCCCGGCAGGATTAATGGCTGCTATTACAGCTGCTGGCACTGGTGCGTCAGTAGTACTCCTCGAAAAGAACGGTGATCTGGGCAGAAAGCTCCTGCTCACCGGAAATGGAAGATGCAATATCACTAATGCTGAAAATGATCTTCATACCCTGATCAGCATTTTCGGTGAAAAAGGGGCTTTTCTCTTTTCAGGTTTATCTGAATTCGGTCCCGATGACACGATGAGATATTTCCATTCCCTTGGACTCAGGACCAAGACCGAAAGAGGCAAGAGGGTATTCCCCGTTTCGGAGAAGTCACAGGACGTCCTTTCCTGTCTGCTCAAAAAAGCCAGAGAAACAGGAGTTTTTATTATCCGGGATACGGAAGTTCTCAGAGTGACAAGGAAAGAACATAGGAAACACACTGTGATAACTAGAAATGGGGAGATCAGTTGCTCCAGGGTGATAATATGCACTGGTGGTAAAAGCTACCCCCAGACCGGCTC
This sequence comes from Synergistales bacterium, assembly GCA_016927765.1. Classification (GTDB taxonomy): domain Bacteria; phylum Synergistota; class Synergistia; order Synergistales; family JAFGMB01; genus JAFGMB01. The sequence continues at coordinate 9,961 of JAFGMB010000159.1, read as the reverse complement.
CACGGGAGACGGATACAGGTTGGCCAAAGGCCTGGGACATACCATTACTGAGTTAGTTCCATCCATTGTCCCCATAAAGGTTAAGGAAAAATGGGTGAAAGACCTTATGGGCCTAACCCTGAAGAATTGTACTCTTACCTCTTATCTTGACGGCAAAAAAATGGACCATAGGTTCGGTGAGATGCTATTTACCCATTTTGGTATAAGCGGCCCGATTGTTATGGATATGAGCAATCACATTATCGAAATGATGGAGCAGGGTGATGTTACAGTAAAAGTAGACATGAAACCCGCCCTCCAGGAAGATACCCTTGACAGGAGGCTCCAGAGGGACCTGGAAGCCCACAAGGGTAGATCGATACATAATGCATTACGAGATCTGCTTCCCTCATCCATGATACCGGTAATTCTTGCGGTTATAGGTATACCACCTGCCAAAAAGGCAGATCATCTGTTGAAATCTGAAAGGAAGAGCATAGTCCATATCATTAAAGGCCTTGAACTGACGGTCAGCGGATCTCTTGGTTTCCGATGGGCTATCGTAACTAAGGGTGGGGTTGACCTGAAAGAAGTGGACCCCAGGACCATGCGGTCAAAATTGGTGGACACCTTGTACTTTGCCGGCGAGATACTTGATCTCGATGGTCCTACGGGAGGATTCAACCTCCAGATATGCTGGACAACTGGATACCTGGCAGGATTGAACGCAGGATCGGCGAAGGTTTGACATGCAATTTCCTCGATGCTATCCTTTAACTAGTTAAGCCAGTGACCTCAAGGGGACCTTAATACCATATAATAGATGTTCTCTATCGTATTTTCTGATGATCTTCCCCTTTAGAGGCGGGATCTGAAAAATTAAAAGGGGGAACGTGGAATGAGTGTTTACAAGATAATTGAGCTGGTAGGAACAAGCGAGAATTCCTGGGAAGAGGCAGCCTGCCTTGCTATCAAAACAGCAGGGAAACATCTGAAAGATCTAAGAATAGCAGAAGTCACAAAGATGGATATTCATATCGATGAGAATGGTAAATGCCTGTATCGCTCAAGGCTGAACGTTTCCTTCAAATATCACACAGAGGAATAACCCCTGGTAATTTTTGCGGTTTATATTTACATCCCTCCAGGAGCTAAAGCTTCTGGAGGGATTTTTTTAACAGAAAACAACTCTGAAGGGTCCTTGCCCTCTTTCCGTGTCATTCGGAAAACCCTCATTATTTCCTGAAGTGAGAATCGTTCACCCCAATAAAAGAAAGAATAATGATCAAGTATTATGGAAAGATATTCGTCTGAGAAGGGCTCCCAAAATACTGTGTGACCTTTTCTGTCCTTTATCAAGGGATCTGCTCCTCTTGACAGTAACAGTTTTACCATGCCCTGCTCGCATCGGGCTCTGACAGCATGCCTAAGAACAGACCTGCCAAGGTTATCCGTCTCATTCACGTTCGCCCCAGAAAGAACAAGTATTGAACAGCATTCATCATTGCCCTGATAAGCAGCAGCTATCAAGGGTGTCACTCCGTAGCGGTTCTTGACATTCAGGTCAGAACCTGATGAGATCATGAACCTTACAATGTCAGGAAAATTCCTTTTTGAAGCATAGGACAAAGCGGTATCTCCCCATGAAGAACGGTAATTGATCATGTCAAAGCCCATGTCCATAAAAAGCTTGACCAGCTCAAGATGTCCAAAAAATGAAGAGGCCATAAAAACCGGAATGTCGTGGAAACCATCAAAGAAAGGATCTGCATTGCAGGAAAGGAGGAGCATAACCATCTCCGGATTTCCGGAAATTACGGCGAGGATAAGAGGGGTTCTGCCTTCAGGATCAGGTATATTCGGATCATATCCTTCTTCAAGGAGAGTTCTTACAGTCCTTATTTCTCCCCTTTCCACAGCCTTATGAAGATTTCCTTTCAAAGGTAACACGTCCTAAGAAAAAAGGCCTGGGTATGCACCCAGGCCTTCTAAAGCGAAGTCGGTATTACTTTTCCTCGATCCTTTCGAGGACCAATTTATATCCATCCGCGCCGTAATCAAGGCATTTTTTTACCCTGCTGATAGTAGCAGTGCTCGCTCCGGTCTCTTGTGCGATCTTTGGATAGGTGTCTCCCTGGTCAAGTCTTTTGGCAACCTCTAGTCTCTGGGCTAACGCCCTGATCTCCCCGATGGTAGCAACATCTTCGAGAAAATCAAAGACTTCTTTTTCATCCTTCAGGGAAAGAATTGCCTTAGCTAACTGTTCGGTCAATTCATCCTGCCATTTCTGGGCCATTACATCTCCTCCTCAATCTTGAATAACAACATCTGATCCAAAGCGGAATCATATCACTGTGAAGTACGAAAGTCAAGAAGATTAAAACTCCCTGGCAATGGTCCTTGCCTCTTCTTCGGCAAGTTTCAGGACTTGCTCTAACTGTTCAGGATCTCCTGCCAGCGTAGGTTGAATAATTATTGGCCTGACGTCAGTTATCCCTATGAATCCAAGGATGAGGTTCATATACTTCTGCTGGACATCAAGCTCCTGAGATCCATCTTCGGAAGTATAAGAGCCTCCGCGGGCGCAGATGACACAGGCATGCTTAGACTTAACCAGGCCCTTATAACCTTCTTCCGGGGAAAAACTGAAAGTATAGCCGGGTTGAATGATAACGTCAAAAAAATGTTTCAGTTTGTAGGGTATTCCAAAATTCCACATGGGAAGGGAAAAAATATATTTATCGGCATCAAGGAAGTGGGAAATGACCCTTTCTACAGCCCCCCAGGCCTCGATCTGCTTAACTGTTTTTTCCTTTCCATGAAGAATGGCATATTTTGAATCTAGAGTATCACCATTGACCTCTGGCAGGACAGTATCCCAAATATCCAGGGTGACAATTTCATCGGAGGGATGATATTTAGTATATTCCTGTAAAAATACCCTTGCTACCTTTATGGATCTGGACCTGATCTTTCTTGGTGAGGATTCTATATGAAGTACTGTACTCATTTATGGATCACCAACCTTGAATGGAATTCTTTGCCATTATATCCTATCACCCTGCTGAAGGCAAAAGGCTGGCTCGAAATATCTGCCACTAGTAGGTGCTTTCACACCAGGGCAAACATAATATGATCATTCTTCTGTTACAGATATCTTCCATTCACAGAGTATCAATGATCTGTCTCAGTTTTCTTATGTGTTCAGGACAAGTGCCACAGCAACCTCCAATGACATTTGCTCCCTCCAGGATCCATTGCCTGGCATGTAGTGCATATTCGTCAGGGGTAAGATCTGACCTGATGAAAATGGATCGTCCCTTCCCAGTTATCTCACCAAGAACCCAATCTTCGGGAATAGGTGTGAAAGTGTTGGCGTAACCGCCAACCCTTGTGCGCCCATTTGCCTTTAATGCGGGCATGGCAGTTTCAATGCTTTCGGGAGAACAGCAGTTCACAAGGGTTCCCGACACAGGAAGGTCTTCGATGGCATTGCATGCTTCCGCGATCGTCTCCCCACTGCGAAGCCTTCCAGACCTGTCCTCATGAAGGGTCCAGGCTACCCAGACCGGTTTTCCTGATTCTGAAGCGGCTTGTGCTGCAGCACGGCCCTCTCTTGCATTCGACATTGTTTCGCATAGAAAAAGATCCACATAAGGTGCCATTATCCTTACCTGCTCCCTGTATGAAGCTTTTATCTCATTTTCCTCTCCAACAAGATCCGGCCTGTAACTTCCCTTTAGGGGTGGAATTGAACCAGCTATTAACACTTCTCTTCGGCCGTAAGCCTTTCTGGCCTCCTCTGCAAGCTCACAGGCAAGAACAAGAAGCTCTTCGAATCGATCTTCCATACCCTCAAGGATCAGATTGTACTTGATAACCCCATAGGTATTGGTGGTTATTATGTCAGACCCGGCTTCCAAATAATCGTAATGGATCTGATAAACCACCCTTGGAGCTGTAACAAGGGCGCTGGCGGACCATATATTGTCAGAAAGTGCAATTCCCCTGGCACGAAGCTCTCTACCAGTTCCACCATCCAGGAGGAGGACATCTCGCTCCTTGAATTGATCCTTATTTCTGTTCATACGTTCTTAACCCCCTTTTGGAGGAATGACCCTGTCAGAAGTGAAAGGTTCAGACAGGAATGATCAGAATGGGAATTATGGGATAATTCTGTCCTTATGAACCTTCATATCTAGTATAGCCGTTTTCACTGCCCTATCAGACTTTGGGTATATCTTACATGTTCCTGCATGTCATGATAGAGTATTAATGTGGTATTCAGAATATCTCGAGATTTTTCATAAGGAGGATTACCTATGTGGAACATTTCGAAACCTCTCAACGAAAGCGACAGGATATTCAGTTATTCTCCTGGTAGCCTGGAAAGACAGTCTCTTGTTGAAGCACTCGAAAAGATCTCTTCCCAGGCACCATACCGCATACCCCTAATAATAGGGGGAAGAGAGGTCTGGACAGAAAATGAAATGGAATTGCGCTGCCCCCATGATCACAGCCTGATACTTGCCCGATGCAGCCTGGCTGGTGAAAGGGAGATCGAGTTGGCCATAGAAACCTCTTTGCATGCCTGGAAAACATGGTCAGTTTTTCCATGGTCACACAGGTCGGCAATATTTCAAAAGGCAGCAGATCTCCTGGCCAATAACTACAGATACAGGAATATAGCTGCCATAATGATGAACCTGTCAAAAAATCCTTATGAAGCAGAGATAGACCTGGCAGAACTTGTCGATTTCTGGAGATATAACTCCTTCTATCTTAACCAGATATATTCGCTCCAACCGGAACAGGGAAATCACGAGTTCAATCGATTTGACTGGAGGCCCCTTGAAGGCCCGGTCCTGGCAGTTTCTCCCTTCAATTTCTATTCTATTGGGGGGAATCTACCCACAGCCCCAGCCATATGTGGGAATGTTGTATTATGGAAACCATCTTCAAGCGCGCTTTTCTCAAATTTTGAGATAATCAGTCTCCTTCAGGAAGCAGGCCTTCCTCCAGGTGTAATAAATTTCATCCCCTTTTCAAGCAGTTTATCGGGTAAGATCTTTCAGGATCCCTTTTTCTCAGGCCTTCATTTTACCGGCAGTTATGACACCTTCATAAACTTGCAGAAAGAGATCGCCAGAAACATGAGTTCCTACAGATCGTTCCCGAGAGTGGTTGGAGAAACTGGAGGAAAGGATTTCGTGATGATCCATGCCTCTGCAGATCCCCAGGAGGCGGCAACAGGCATTATAAGAGGCGGATTTGGTTACCAGGGACAGAAATGCTCAGCTGCGTCAAGGGTATATGCCTCCGAAAGCTTATGGGACGATATCTTCCATATCATTAAGGGGGAATGGCCGAGGATAACAGTGGGCCCGGTAAATGACCTCGATAATTATATGGGAGCTGTTATAAGTGAGGAATCTTTCAGAAAAGTGACTTCCTATATCGAATACGCCGCTAAAAGCCCTGATGCGGAAATTCTTATCGGGGGAGGTTATGATGATAGGAGAGGCTGGTTTATCGAACCTACGGTAATTGAAACAAAAGATCCTGATTCTCCTCTCCTCAGGGAAGAGATCTTCGGCCCTGTTGTCACTGTATATGTTTACCGCGATGTCGACTTCGAGAAAACCCTTCAGATCTGCGATAAAACCACGAGATATGCTCTTACCGGATCAATATTTGCCGATAACAGGGAGGCTATTTGCCAGGCCGAGAGGATTCTCCGTTTTGCTGCCGGGAACTTCTATATTAACGATAAACCAACTGGTGCAATTGTCGGGCGACAACCCTTCGGAGGATCCAGGCACTCCGGCACAAATGACAAAGCTGGTTTTTACGGGAATCTCATGAGGTGGCTCAGCCCTAGAAATATAAAGGAGACCACCTTGCCCCCGGATCAGTGGGGCAGGCCTTTTATGGGAGGATAAAATAGAAATCACCGGTTCATTGGAGAAGGTTTTCTATTTCCCGAATAACCTCATTTTTCCTGATGATCCATTCGGGTGCTACAAGCCATGGTTTTGCTGCATCGGCACTCAGTCTCTGGATTATCATGTCTGGAGGGATGGCTTTGAGCGCCAGTGACACCCTCTGGGCATACTGCCCCATGGTCAGGGGAACATAGTCCCCTGAGAGATACATTTTTTCGAGTACCGTCCCCTTAAGCACATGGAGAGGGTGGAATTTCAGGGCTTTCACACCTCTGTCCGCAAGCCACAGGCAAGAATCTCTAAGCTGGGTACTCTGCTCGTTCGGAAGCCCGGCTATTAGATGAGCACATATATTTATCGGAAAACCGGAACACCGGTAAAGACATTCCTCAACTTCATCGACCCCATGCCCCCTATTCAGCCACATCAGACCATCAGGATCCGTGGTCTGGACCCCCAACTCCAGCCATACCTGTAATCCTTGGGAATCGAGATCAACAAGAAGATCCAGGAAATCGGCGGGGACCATATCAGGTCGAGTACCCAGTGAGATCCCAACAACTTTGATCTTTTCAGCAGCAAGGCGTAGAGACTCGTATATCCGTTGTTCAAGCACCGGGAGAGGGAGATTTGTGGAAGTATAACTCTGAAAGTAAAGTATAGCCCTTTCTGCCTTATACCTTTTTTTCGCCACCTGAACACCCTGTTCTATCTGTACGTCCAGGTCTCTCTTCTCTATCCAGGCTCCGCTGCCACCACCCCTAAAATCACAGAAGATGCAGCCGCCCTTTTCAAGGCCATCCCTGTGGGGACATCCCGCACCTATATCCAGGGAGATCTTTTGTACCCTTCCTCCAAATTGTGATTTCAAAAGAGCGGACCACTTGAGATAAGGTTTGTGCAATTTCTTGCCCTCCAAAGAGCATTATATCGGAATTCACATATTCTTGATCACCCGGAAGTTTCACTTCCGGGTCCATTCCCTTTCTGAGCTCATCTGGAATAGTGCCCAAGGATGTCCAATATGGGAGGAATTAAAATTACGGTGGTCAGGAAACATGCTCCTACGCCAAGGAACATGGCTCCACCAAAACTTGCAAATCCTTTGTAGATCGAAAACATAAGAGAGCCAAAGGCCAGCATGTCAGTAAGACTCGTAAGCAGTATGGCTTTACCCGTACTGGAAAAGACAGTGGGAAGATCCTTTCGACCTTCCTGCATCCACCTGTGGATAACATATACTCCGTCATCGATCCCGATCCCGAGGATCAGGGGCAATCCCATGATATTCACCACATTAAGCTTCATCCCTGATAGATCCATGAATCCCACCATCCATAAAATACCCGCTCCAAGGGGGATCATGGCTGTTAATGCATATCTGATCTTCCCGAAATCAAACCACAGTATAAGGAAAACCACCAGAAGTGTAAGCAACACCGCTCTCCTGCCATCCCGACCCATTACCCTCATCAGGGCCCTGAAAATGGGAGGCATTCCTGTAGCTTTAACACTTATCCTTTCAAGGTCATCCACGAACCGATCTAGAAACCTGGCATCCTTCCATATATCCCTTTTAGGGTAAACAGATACAAGGAAATGGTCTCTATTTTGATTGGCATATCGGTTCAGGATAGAAAAAGGCAGGTCCTTCATTGATATTTCCCCACCGGAGGCCATCTTCAAAACCGATTCTTTGAAATAGGGAGAAAAATTTGCCTCAAAGGCAGACAACCTGGCAAAGCTTGTTTCCCTGTTCTTTTCAATATGGTCAAGGTATTCCTGCAGCCTGTTCCTGGAAGCTGGGTCATCTGGGGAACCTATGATCTCTTTACATTTTCTGTCAACCTTGTCCTGCCCGCCAAGAAAGGCCATATCCTGTATTTCCATTAAATTCATCTGAAGCCTGAAAAGTTGTTCAAGGAATAGTTCAAGGTCCTGTAGGGACTTCATGGGTGTAGGCATTTCAGTTCTAATGCTTTCAGCTATCTGCATAACCTGGGATTCCCGTTTTCTCTGCTCTTCTGTCGAAGGCAAATAAATGGAAATATCCTGAACCATGGCAACAGAGGGAAGGCTTTTAGCCTCTTCAGCAAGATAGAATGATTCCTCAAGACTGGGGGCAAGAAACATGGAATAATCAATGCTGAAATCGAATTTTTCAAGTATGGTGTCATAAAGCTTAATGGAAGTCAGGCCTTCAGGTTCCAGGTTCATATAGTTATGATCGAAGCTGATGCTTGCCCCTCTATAGGTCAGAAAGGAAGTAACCAGAAGGGAAGTGACCAGGACCACCACTTTCCGTTTTGTGAAATCTTCAGCAGCCCTTCCCAGAAACCTGAAAGAAATATCTTTTCTACGAAATATTTTTTTCCCTTCACTGACCTTTCTCTCCTCTCTTCTATCCCGAAGGACCAGCAGGGACGGAAGGAAAAGAAAGGTAACCACCATTACAGAGAGCAAACCAAGACCCATTACAAGACCCATTTCACGCATGCCCCTGGTAACACTTACAAGAAGTGTCAGAAAAGCTGCGCTTGTAGTAAGCGCTCCGGTTATGATACCGTTGCCACACTTGAAAAACGTTTCCCTGAGAGATTCCCGGATAGGCTTTCCCAGGGAACGTTCTTCTGTAAAACCCGAGATGATATGTATGGAAAAATCAATACCCAGCCCGAGAAGGACCACTCCAGTCATGGAGGTCATAATGTTGAGCTTCCCTACTGCCAGGTATGCCACACCCATGGCCCAGATAACACCAATGACAAGATTAAGAATAGCGAGACCAGGGGCAAAGGCCATACGAAAGGCCAATGCCAGGAGCAGAAAAATGGAGATCAAAGCAATAATGGAGGTATAACCGAGACTTTTGTTGGTATAGACCATTTCATCATGCTGGATAGATGGGGCACCGGTCAATCCTGCCTTAACTCCTGGGAAAAAGGCCATCCCTCCATCGATGATCCGCTGTATGGCTGCAATTCCGGGCATGAGGCGTTCGATCTCCACCATGTTGAAATTTGGGAATACATCGATGATCAAGGCGGTCTTGTCGTATGAAAGCATATAGGGTTCGCCTATCAGTAAGCGATCAACAGCCTCCTTTACCAGGCCCTCCCTGGTTGTGTTATCCTGAACCTGTAGGGTCAGGTTCTCCAGTAGAAGAGAGACCCCGTCAAGAAAACTGACGGCTCTATCCTCCTTTTCCCTGGTTGAAAGGGATTCACCTCTGCCAACATATTCCTTTTCCAGGCTGTTATTTATATTCTCCACCACAGACCTGAGATCAGAACCACGGAAAACATCCATCATGTTCTCGAGGTAATCTGACTTGATCAGCATTAGCCCGTGTTCTCTCAGGAAATCTTCTTCCTTTTTGTAGTCTACTCTCTGAACAAAGGGTTTCCCATCGACTGGGTCCTTTAGAGACAGTAATTGTGGTGCCACATGGTCGGCAAAAGCCTTGATCTTCTTCTCCTCTCCCTGGACAACTACAATAACGCTGCTTGATGAGACGAATTCCTGGATAACTTTGTCGAATTCAATGGTTCTTGGATCATTTGTGGGCAGGAGATCAGACCAACGCATAGTCTGGTCAAGGTTCAGGGCCATGACAAGCGATATTGCAGATAACACTATCACCAGCAAGATCATTTTCCAGGGGTGTTCTGAATGTAGTTCTGATAAGAGAATAAAAAGTTTTCTCCTCATTTCCCCATGTCTCCCCGATTGGTCAGAAATAACGGGTCACGCGGAACATCAGTCCATTGCCGAGTTCATCGGAATATAAGCTTCCTGCGGTGCCGAGATTTATCCCTCCAAAGATCTCCATATACCAGTCTTCTTCAAAGCTGTATTCAATGGTCGGCACCAGGCCGAAACTTCCATCTGAGATGCTGTACAGGATAGTCAGGCCAACATTCAGAAGATCTGTGGCAGGGTATTTGGAGTAAAGATAAACATTATCCCTTGAGAGAGCTTTAGACTCACCTGTAAGATATTTCATCCAACTATTGATGTCGTATCCATCGTTCTGT
>JAFGMB010000019.1 GCA_016927765.1 Synergistales bacterium | reverse complement strand
GCCTCCCTGCGATACCGCCTCCCTGCGACTCAGAAGCTCCTCGCATAATTCCTCTATGGGCCTCTCTGTCATCAATGTCTCCTCCTTTCACTATGTGAAGGTCAGTTCTCCAACAAAACCTCCTCCAGGATCCTACCTGCTACTGTATAAGGGTCAGTGTTCCTGGAATAGAGGGAATCGATCAGTTCCGGAGTTTTTTTCTGATTCCACTTTTCTTCTGTAAAACGTGCTATTTCTCTTTGCAGAATTTCTTCAACCTCGGTGACAAGTCTGTTCCTTCGTTTTTCAAGGCCTTCTGTGCTGATGGATAAAAATTCATGGTGATTGGATATACTGGCAGCAAGTTCGGTTATACCATTTCCCTTTTCAGCGATAGTACTATGAACCGGAGGTATCCATGACCTTTTCTGAACCAGATCAAGGGCCATTTTTACCTCAGCTACGACCCTTTCGACACCTTCCCTGTCTGCCTTGTTCACAATGAATATATCGGCTATTTCCATAATCCCTGCTTTCATGATCTGTATATCATCACCCATTCCGGGGACGAGGACCAGGCAGACAGTGTCAGCTATCTTCATTATGTCGACCTCGGATTGACCTACGCCGACCGTTTCAATAAAGATTATGTCCTTTCCGCAAGCATCAAGGATAAGCGCCGCTTCATAAGTGGATTTGCTCAAGCCACCAAGTGAGCCTCGCGAACCCATGCTCCGGATATAGACATTCCTGTCGACTGCATGTTTCTGCATCCGTATCCGGTCGGCCAGTATAGCGCCTCCACTGAAAGGGCTTGAAGGATCTATTGCAATAACACCGACCTTATTTCCCTTTTCCTTGAATTCATGGATAAGCTTGTCGGTCAGAGTACTCTTTCCAGAGCCAGGGCTTCCTGTTATACCAACGATATGAGCTTTCCCGGAGTGAGGATATAAAGTCTTCATTATTTCCTCAGTGTAGGGAGATTCATTTTCTACAAGCGTGATGATCCTGGCTATGGATCTAGTGTCCCCTGACAGGGCTTTTCTAACAAGCTCCTGCAAATCTATGCCATCTCCAATGTTCTTTTTTCATGTACCTTTGATTTCAACCAGTCGACACAGGTTGTTGTTGTAGTCCCAGGTCCGAAGATAGCTCCAGCGCCCATTGCCAACAAAGCGGGGACATCATCATCAGGTATTACTCCACCGCCAAAAACTATGATATCCAGAGCTTCATGTTCTTTTAACAGTTCTATTATCCTGGAAAAATAAAAATGATGTGCCCCTGAAAGGATACTGATTCCTATCGCGTCAGCATCCTCCTGTATTGCCGTATCGACTATCTGCTCAGGGGTTTGTCTCAGGCCGGTGTAGATTACTTCCATTCCCGCATCCCTGAGAGCACGGGCTATGACTTTCGCTCCTCTATCATGTCCGTCAAGTCCCGGTTTAGCAACTATCACTCGGATTTTTTCGTGAGTCATGTTCCATTCCTCCTCTAAGGCTGATAAAACTCGCTATGCAAGTGTAAAGTAGATCAGAGAACAATGTTCTCTGTGTATTCACCGAATTCCTCACGCAGCACTCCACATATCTCACCCTCAGTAGCGTAGCATCTTACTGCATTGATAATATGAGGCATCATGTTGACCGAAGTGTCCCGTGAAGCCTGGCGAATATCTTCAAGAGCTTCCCTTACTGCAAGGTTGTCTCTTCCAGAACGTAGTTTTTTGAGCTTTTCGATCTGGTTATGACCTACTTTTTCATCTACCCTGAGGAGTTGGAAATCCCTTTCTTCTTCCTTCATCTGAAATTTATTTACCCCGACCACAGTGATCTCGCTTGATTCTACTGCTTTCTGATATTCATAGGCTGCATCCTGGATCTGCTTCTGGACATAGCCTTTTTCGATCGCTGTGAGCATTCCACCCATTTCGTCGATCTTTGAAATGTATTCTTCGGCTTTCATCTGAATTTCGTTAGTCAGTGATTCAATAGCATAGCTTCCTGCTAGAGGATCTACAGTATCAGTGACTCCTGATTCATATCCAATGATCTGTTGCGTTTTCAGAGCAATACCGACACTTTTTTCAGTCGGTAGTGCCAGAGCTTCGTCCATACTGTTCGTATGAAGTGACTGTGTTCCCCCGAGAACTGAAGAGAGAGCCTGTAGCGCTACCCTGATTATGTTATTCTCCGGTTGCTGAGCTGTAAGTGTACAACCGGCAGTCTGGGTGTGGAAACGTAGGGTGAGTGCTTTTGGGTCAGATACGCCAAAACGGTTTTTCATGATTATTGCCCACATTCTTCTGGCAGCACGGAACTTGGCAACCTCTTCAAGGAAGCTGTTATGCGCGTTGAAAAAGAAAGAAAGTCGTTTACCAAAGACGTCAGGGTCCAGGCCGGCTTTGATCGCAGCTTCTACGTAAGCGATTGCGTCTGCAAGGGTAAAGGCGATTTCCTGTGCCGCTGTACTTCCTGCCTCTCTGATATGGTAACCCGAAATTGAAATGGTGTTCCATTTGGGGACATTTTTGCTGCAGAATTCGAAGATGTCAGTTATCAATCGCATGGAAGGTTTCGGTGGGAAAATATAGGTACCTCTGGCAATATACTCCTTCAGTATATCGTTCTGTATGGTACCAGCAAGTTTATCGGAAGAGACCCCCTGTTTTTCTCCGACGCATATGTACATGGCAAGAAGTACACTTGCGGGTGCATTGATGGTCATTGAGGTTGAAACCTTGTCAAGAGGTATCTGGTCAAAAAGGATTTCCATATCCGCCAAGCTGTCAATTGCCACTCCGACTTTTCCACATTCACCCTGGGCCATGGGATGATCAGAATCGTATCCTATTTGGGTGGGAAGGTCAAAAGCGACAGATAATCCCGAACCTCCCTGGGACAAGAGATATCTATATCTCTTGTTAGACTCTTCAGCTGTGGAAAAACCGGCATACATTCGCATGGTCCAGAGCCTTCCACGATACATGGTCGGCTGTACTCCTCTTGTGTAAGGATATTCACCCGGGAAACCAATTTCATGACAGTAATCCATATCTGTCAGGTCTTCTGGCGTATAGATCCTTTTCACAGGGATACCACTTACTGTTTTGAACTCGCTTTTCCGTTCAGGTCCCTTGGGAAGGCTCTTTTCAAGAGCTTTCTCGTAGGAGTGTTTCAGTTTTTCGATCTCTTCAAGCTGTGTCTTGTCAAACAAGTTTCTCTCCCCCTAACCATTATTTCCTTATACTTTATTACACGCTATCATCCTTTTACTGCTACAAGGATAAGGACAAATATATCTGTCAGTATCTGAATAAGTATATCAAATTTCCACCGTACCCTAAGGCCAACTAAAACCCACTTCCGGAAAGGCACTCTGTTGGCCTTTCCGGGACGTTGTTAAGGATATACTTAAACGCTCCATCTAACAAGAGCCCTGTTTGAAAAAATCAGATTTTTAAAGATTAAGGAATACATATTAGTTATGTAAATTAAAATGCTGAAACAGATACATCGATTATTCAAAAAAATCTAATAGATAAATTTACAAAAAAGGTCTTCATTGAAGAAGACCTTGAGAGTACATCGAGATTATATTTTCTATCGACTGAGAATATCAATTCCGGCAAAAGAATAAAATGCAAATGTAATTGATGCTGCAAAAAGAAAACCTATTAGTATCCTGAGATATAAAACCCAGAGTTCGCCTCCAGGCCACTTGCCTTTTCGGATGTTCGCGACGATCCTTGCAAGT
>JAFGMB010000158.1 GCA_016927765.1 Synergistales bacterium | reverse complement strand
CAAGATTGGAAAAGCTTGGCTTGGATTGATTATTGCAAGATGAGCAAAAAAGATCCAGATTTGCTCATATATGTCCGGGGTTACAAGGTTTAGAACTACTCTGCGGCCCTCCGCGCAACCTCTGCGAGGACTCGGAGAGTCCCTGCGGTGAGCTTTTGATCTTGACTTCCTCAGAGCTCTTCCTCCGTGTTCCTCAGATCTACCTCCGTGGTGAGAAGGGTTAAAGTTCTTCATCAAAAAAGCGGCCCCTTTCAGGGCCGCTCATTTCAACAATATCTTTATCAGTTACCCACGAAGACCGTCCGTTTAGTCGGCCTTGGCGCCTTGATGACCATGAACCTCAAGGGCTCGGAGCTTTCATTGTACCAGCAGTGGAGAATGTCTCTGGGGCTTTCGATGAGGGTGTCTTTCTGGACTTCCTCTTTCTCATCCCCGATCTCCACTATCCCGGTGCCCTCAAGGACATAGAAGGCAACATCAACAGGTGTCATGTGTTTTTTCATGGATTGCCCCGGCTTAAGGGAGATCACAGTGACCGTAGCATCCTCAGTGTTGTAGAGGTTCCGGGCGTCCACTCCGTGGGCGTTTTCCATTATTTCAGTTTCTGAGAGTATCCTTGTTATCATATCTCAGCCTCCTTCAGGAAAGGCTTCTACCCTATTTACCCGCCATCATGGCTTCAATGTCGGATTTGACGTCACCTATGGGCTTGATATCGAACTTCTCCACCAGCACCTTGAGTACGTTGGGTGATACAAAGGCCGGCAGGGTCGGGCCAAGACGGATACCCTGGACTCCCAGGTAAAGAAGGGCCAGCAGGACAGCAACTGCCTTCTGTTCATACCAGGCTATGTCATAGGATATGGGAAGCTGATTTATGTTGTCCAGACCGAAGGCCTCCTTGAGCTTCAGTGCGATAACCGCAAGGGAGTAGGAATCGTTGCACTGGCCTGCATCGAGGATCCTTGGGATCCCGCCGATATCTCCGAGGTCCAGCTTGTTGTAACGATACTTGGCGCATCCCGCTGTGAGGATAACCGTATCCTTCGGCAGTTCCCTTGCAACTTCGGTGTAGTAATCCCTGTCCTTGAAACGTCCGTCGCATCCCGCCATTACAACGAATCTCTTTATCGCTCCGGACTTGACCGCCTCAACCACCTTGTCGGCCAAAGCCATCACCTGGTTGTGGGCGAACCCTCCCACCAGGGTACCGGTCTCGATCTCCTTCGGGGACTCACATTTTTTTGCAAGCTCGATGATCTGGGAGAAGTCCTTAATGCCGCCCTCTTCTCTTTCAGGAATATGAATGGCTCCCGGATAGCCCGCGGTATTGGTTGTGAAAAGCTTATCCAGGTAGGTATTGTCCTTCTTCAGTGGAACGATACAGTTGGTGGTCATGAGGATGGGTCCGTTGAAGGACTGGAACTCCTCGTTCTGATGCCACCAGGAACCACCATAATTCCCCACGAAATGGTCATATTTCTTGAAAGCAGGATAGTAATTGGCGGGAAGCATCTCGCCGTGGGTATATATGTCTACCCCGGTCCCCTCAGTCTGCTTAAGAAGTTCCTCCATATCCTTGAGGTCGTGACCACTGATGAGTATTCCCGGGTTCTTTCGCACTCCCAGGAAAACCTCTGTCATCTCGGGGTTGCCGTAGGTACTTGTATTGGCCCTGTCAAGAAGGGCCATGGTCTCCACGGCCATCTCCCCGGCCTTCATGACAAGTCCCACCATCTCATCCACTGACAGATCCATGGTTGTAGAAGCAAGGGCCTTTGAAGCGAAATCGTAGATACTGTCATTTTCGTAACCAAGGATGGCAGCGTGGTCAGCATAGGCACAGATACCCTTGAGACCTATCACCAGGAGTTCCCGAAGAGAACGCACATCCTCGTTCAGAGTAGAGAGGACTCCTACTTCCCTTGCCTTTTCGGCAAAGACCCTGGGGTCATCGGAATACCATGTGGCGGATTCATGAAGGTCTTCAGAAAAGTCTGCTCCATTTTTCTCCTTCCATGCAGAGAGCACTTTATCCTTCAGCTGGTCTCTCTTTTCAAGTGTTTCCCTTACAAAAACAACGAAACGGTCATCGTCAAAATTGGCATTTGTAATGGTTGCAAAAAGACCCCTGGCAATGAAAAGTCCGGTGTCCTTTTCCTGGACCCCGAGGTCCCTGGCCTTCTGGTCCCATATGGAAAGACCTTTCAATGTGAAGATAAGAAGGTCCTGCAGGTTAGCGGTGCTTTCCATCTTCCCGCAGACCCCTCTCATAGTGCATCCCTTGTTGCCTGCTGTTTCCTGGCACTGAAAACAGAACATCTCTATACCTCCTTTTGAAATTTCCCGGCTATTACCCCGGTGGCGGGATTGTTTTCCCCGTAGTGTTCCATAAGTTTGTTCAGTATATCTTCTCTGTCTGCTCCCTTTCCCTCCATATCCTTGACCATCTGGTAAGCGGCAAATAATGGAGATGGGCCGATCTCTGAGGAAAAGGTCCCGATCCCTCCGTTCCATGCAAAAAGAGAGAAAAGCTCATCCATCTCGGCAACGGTAAGGCCTAAAGAATAAGCCTTCACCAGTTCACGAGTGGCCTGGCGGATCCGTCCCGCACCAACGGCGTTTGATAGGGAGAGAAGAAGCTTGGTCTTGAGGTCTATAGCGGGGACGTCCTTCCCCCAGATGTGATCCCAGAAGTTAACCGTGATGTCTGCAAGGGTATTGTCTATTCGTTTATAGTTTACTATAGCAGTAGGCTTAAGGGGAAGGTCTCCTGTTTTTTCATAGGTACTTTCCTTAATTGCCTTTCTATAGAAGCAGGCCCGGTATTCCCCTTCAGGGCCCTTTTGTGTGAAATGATCAAAACCCAGTTCGGCCATAGCTGAATAAAGAGGGATGGGTTCAAAGCTCTGGATGATGCAGAGGCCCTGGCCGATCTCAACCTGTCTTGCTTTATTCAGCAATCCTGGAAGAAAATTGCCCTTTCCTTTCCTTACGTCAATTACCTCGAATTGGTCTACCTGGTCTTTCCATTCTTTCATCAGTTCAGCCCCCTTAATGTAACAGCAATAACTTGCTTTTCCTGTTTCATGAATATATTGTCAGATTGCTGGTATGCTTTCCTTGACCTATGTCAAGAATGGAAGGGAATCTTAAAAAATGGAGGGGCATTATGGATCAGATACGGGATTTTCTCTCGAAAATATCTTTCTTCCAGGGACTTGAACTTGAGGAATTAGATGACATAGCATCCATAGCAGGCAGAAAAGACCTTCATAAGGGGGAGATACTTTTCATGGAAGGAGACGAAGGAAACGGGTTCTATATCGTCAATTCCGGAAGGGTGAAGATCTTCAAGGAGTCTCCCGATGGGAAAGAAGTGATCATCCACATCTGCGGCCCTCTGGACCAGTTCGGTCAGGTAGCTGTCTATGCGGGGAGGACCTTCCCTGCCAGTGCCCAGGCCATGGCCGACTCGACACTCCTGTTTTTCCCGAGAAAGGAATTCCGGGAGCTAATAAAAAATAAACCTGACCTGGCCCTTTCCATGCTTTCCAGCCTTTCCATGAGGATACGTCATGTAACTTCCCAGCTTGAAAGCATTGCCCTCAAGGAAGTACCCGGCAGACTTGCAGCCTACCTGCTCTATCTCCAGGAGCAGCAGGACAATAAAAGAGAACTGGAACTGGATATATCGAGAGGGGAACTGGCAAGCTTCCTTGGAACCATACCCGAGACCCTGTCTCGCATCATGGCAAGGCTCGAGGAAGAAAGATTGGTCAGGGTACAGAAACGCACCCTGGAGATACTTGATATGGAGAGGCTGGAAGAACTGGCATCCAGGGGAAAGATCTGAGAAACTGAACCAAAGAACGATCACCACGGAGGTAGTTCTGAGGAAGCACGGAGGAAACCTTTTTCTTCGTATAAATCCAAAAACTATAGAACAACCATAACCCCAGAGGTTCTCAATGGGGTTAATCCAAAATCGAAAATCGGTTCACCAGGCGGGAGGAGTTAATTCCCGCTCCAGCGATAGGTTGACATGGGACGTCCTGGTTTTCCGTCCCTGTAAATGTTCACCTTTACCACCATGCCTCGGTTGGCCAGGTATTCAAGATACCTGTGTGCAGTGGCGTGGGATATATCACAGTGAAGGGAAACCTCTTTCCAGGTCACATCTTCCTGATTCTCCTTTAGGAATATCACGATCAGGCGAAGGGTGTCATGATTGATCCCCTTCTTACGTTCATCCCAGTTCAGGGATCGTCTCTGGTTAACCAGCTTGCCATGAAGTCTTATGCGGGATTTGAAATCTGCCAGATGAAGAGGCTTGGTTATAAAATCATCAGCGCCAGCCATGAGGAGTTCCGAAGCTATCTTCTCATCTTCTTCGATGGTAAGTGCAATGAGTACGATCTGATCCGACAACTGCCTTGCTTTTTTTATTACTTCCAGTCCATTCATTCCAGGCATGTGAAAATCCACGAGAAGAATATCCACGTCCTGATCCAGGACCCATTGAAGAGATCTTTCGGGGTCCACACTGGTAACCATATGCCAGCCCTGGGTTGAGGCCATGGCCTCTAGGGTATACAGGATATCGGGATCATCATCAACAGCGCCTATATACAGTGGCATTCTTTCCTCCGGGATCATCAGTTATTCTCATTAGAGATGGGCAGCCTGATCTCAACCTGCCCGCCACCATGAGAGTTATCGGACAGAACCATGGTTCCCCCGTTGTCTTCCACTACCTGCCGCACAAAGCCAAGTCCTATGCCGGTAGAATCCCAACCTGAGACATTCCCCTGAGGGATCCCTTTGGCGAATCCCGGACCATTATCCCTGACTATTATGGATATTTCGTCCCCTGAACTGGAAACATCTATACAGATAAAAGGCTCTTCCATATCCCTGACAGCCCGATGAGAATTATCAAGAAGATTCACCAGGGCTCTTGAAAGACGGATCAAGTTGACCGGTATCTCGATCTGAAGGACGCTATTATCTGCCTCGAGCCTTACCTGGTCCTTCCAGTCGAAAGGGCTTATCTGGTTCCGGGTATAGTCTATCAGCTCCGATACTTTTACTTTTCTTCTTGCATTGGCATAGAGGATCTCTGAAACCATGCCGTTCATGTTGTTTGCTGCCTTTGATATGACCGAGGTATGACATTTCATTTCCTCCGTATCATCAAGGGCAAGGATCACATCCGTCAATCCGGTAATGGTGGTCAATGGTCTTTTAAGATCATGAACAAGGCGCTGCAGCTCTACCGCACCCCTGTTGCGAATACTCTCCTCCCTCATCAGGGCCAGTTTCTTCTCATTTTCTCTCAGAAGGGAGAGGTTTTTTATCTGTGCACTATAGGCGATAAGCAGTTCCGAAGTAATTATCCCGCCGAGAAAAAGGCTGCAGAAAAGGGTAAAACCTGCTATGTTCAGTACCATCTCCCTCTCCATCAGAATAGCCAATCCCTTTATGGACATGGAAAGCTCTCCCCAACCTGCACCATAAGGGGTCAACAGAGGAATGACATCGAACCACTGGAAGGAGAATATGAACAGGGCAAGGGCAAGGGCCTTGTTGAACCAGCCGGAAACCTCCCGGGTCATGAAATGAAGAATGAGAACGCTCGCCATGCTGAGTACTGCCGGGAAACCGAAATGGGGGACTATACCACGGCTCAGGGAAGATATTAAATTGTAAGAAAGAGGAATGGCCACTAGAGGTATTATCCATGAGGGTATCCTGAAGGGCACGTAGCCTGTTATCCCATCCCCAAGGAGAAACCATCCCACGTATAGAGATATGGCCCTGGTGGAATTGATAAGTACCAGAAGGACAGCAGCGGCCAGTATGTAACCGCTATCTCCAACTTCCACTGCCATTTTCATAAAATGGAACACTTTACCCGTAGGCACTAATTGGGCCAATATCCAGAGAAGAAGAAACCCGGCTCCGGAGATCACGTAATGAGAAGGGATATATTTCCTTAAGGAAACCTGGTCATCTATCAAACCCCTGGCCTCCTTTCCCCCATCTCCTGAACCTTCTGAGTACAAGGATGAACAGAATTATGCCTGCTATCGAAAATAATGGAGTCCTCCATCTGCTGATATTCCTGCCAGGCCTCGAAT
>JAFGMB010000157.1 GCA_016927765.1 Synergistales bacterium | reverse complement strand
AGAGAAGTCAACAGCAGGCTTTCCTTTCTCGGGGTAGTATTGAATATGTTCACAGAAAGGGTGCTTGTCCAGAAAGAGATCAGAACATACCTGGAAGAGGAATTTGGAGAAAAACTTCTTGGAATAATGCATCGTTCTGTTAAGATACAGGAAGCGGAAGCCATGAGAATGACCCTTCTTGAATATGCGCCACGATCAAGATCGTTCCAGGAAAACCAGTTTGTATCCCGGAGAATATTACAGGAGTTAGGATTGGTAGATCATGACAGCGAAGAAATTCAAATATAAAGGGCATAACCCCCTTCGGGATATGGTCCTTGAGACCTTTGGAGAAGACGAGGATATCAGGGACTCTAAAAAGAAGGATAAAAAAGAAAAGACCCCTAAGGGAGAAAAAGAAAAATACAGGGAAATCCTTCCTGGTGATGACCTTCCCCTGAAGCAACAGGCAACTTCCAGGGAAGAGGAAGGAGAAGTTCATCCTTCCCCCGAGCGTTCATCAGGTGAGGGATCACACCCCTTTGAAGAGTCCCCCGGGGGAATTCTGGAGAGGGCAGGTTCCGATCCGGAGGGAGAAGAAAAGCAGGACGGTGAAAGTGACGGTCTGCCAACCCCAAGGGAGATCGCTTCTCTTATCCCTTCATCCCTCAGCATAGATTCCCTGAGGCAATGGAAAGTGCTTCCCCTTCAGATCAGGGATGATATGCTTGAAGTCGGTATCCCGGCCATGGATCATTTCCAGAATGCCCAGATCCTTGGTGCTTCCATGGGCTATCCCATAGAGGCCCGGACCATTCCTGAAGAAAAACTGATGGCCCTCCTCAGACGGCTCTATGATTTCAGGAGCGGTGTGGCTGATGAGACAGTGGAGGCTATGGAAGGTATAGAAGACCTGGATAACCTGGCCAGGGAGGATGTGCTTTCTGATTCGGTGGATGTGCCGGTGATAAGGCTGGTTAACGGTCTGATACTGGATGCCATAAGGCAGAGAGCTACTGACATACACGTGGAGCCTTATGAGGAACACGTGCAGATCCGTTTCAGGATCGATGGAGTCCTTCATGACAGGCTTCAGATACCCAGGAGCCATCAGGCTCCTCTCACAAGCCGGATAAAGGTCATGGCCAGGATGGACATTGCAGAGCACATGGTCCCCCAGGATGGAAGGATAGGGGTCACTCTTGGTGGCAAGGCAGTGGATATAAGGGTCAGCTCCGTTCCCACCCAGCATGGAGAAAGGATAGCCCTACGCGTTCTTGATAAGGGACACGGACTCCTTTCTCTTGAAGATCTGGGAATGTCAACAAGAGAGAAGAAGATCATGGAGGATATAATCCATATTCCCCATGGAATGATCCTTTTTACAGGTCCTACCGGATCGGGTAAGACCACTACCATGTATGCCATACTCCAGGCACTGTCCACACCAGAGGTTAATATTATTACAGTTGAAGATCCTATCGAATATGACCTTCCAGGTGTTGCCCAGATGCAGGTCAATGAGAAAGCGGGGGTGACCTTCGCTTCTGCACTGAGGTCTATTCTCAGACAGGATCCCGATATCCTCATGATAGGTGAAATGAGAGATTTTGATACCGCTCATATAGGTGTCCAGGCTTCCCTGACAGGCCATCTTGTGTTGTCAACCCTTCACACCAACGACTCCATAAGTGCAGTTATAAGACTTATAGACATGGGTATAGAGCCCTATCTTGCAGCAGGTTCCCTCATAGCTTCAGTAGCCCAGCGACTGGTCAGGCGGATATGCCCCAACTGCCGGCAGGAAATAGAACCCGGTGCCGTCCTGCAATCACAGGGTATTTCCAAGGCCTTCAGGGGTAAAGGGTGTGACCATTGTAACTGGACAGGCTACAGGGGAAGAGTAGGAATATACGAACAGTTCGTGATGGACGATGGTATTTCGGAAGCGGTGGCGGATTCCAAACCACTTTCGGTGCTTAGACAGATGGCAAGGGAGAAAGGCTTCAGGACCCTTTGGGAGATCGGCCTTGAAAAAGTTCTGCAGGGTGTTACTTCTCCAGAAGAACTCTTAAGGGTCACAAGTGAGGAATAAAGATGCCCCAGTTCACTTACCAGGCTTATGACAGGGATGGCAAAGTCAGAAAGGGAAATTGTGAGGCCTCCTCTTCAGCTGTCGCGATCGAGCAGATCCAGGCTCAGGGGCTGGTGGTAGTCGAAGTTAGGCAGACCGTGAACACTGAAAGAAAAAAAGGATGGGAAAAGGAGCTTTCCCTTGAGAGCCAGTCCCTTTTCTGCAGAAGCCTGGCTTCCTATCTGAAAAGCGGTTTGCCTCTTGCGGATGCATTAAGGCTTCTTTCAAGACAGTCAGCCGGCAAAAGGCTTTCTGAAGTCTATACCTTTCTTCTCGAGGAAGTCCAGGGAGGGAAAAAACTTTCTAAAGCAATAGATGATCTGGGTATTTTCAGGGACAGTTTAATGCGGGTCGTGGAATCAGGGGAACAGAGCGGAAACCTTGTTGATGTTCTGGAACAGCTTTCAGAACAGTTCAGGGTCGAATTGCGTCTCAGACGGAAAGTCAGATCTGCACTTACCTATCCGATGGTAATGATGGTGATAGGGGCTGCAGTAGTCACTTTCCTTCTGGGTTTTGTGGTGCCGAGGCTGGCCTCACTGTTCGAAGAGCTTGGACAGAGCCTTCCTTTCCTGACACGGATGCTTATCTTTGTTTCTGGAATCGTCAAGGTGATGGTTTTACCTCTAATTTGTCTCCTATTGCTTTTTTTATTTCTCCAGAGGCGGAAGAAACAGAAAAAAGGCCTTTTTTTCAGGAATATCCGGAAAATGATCAACCTTTCCGTGCTTTCCTCCCAGATAGCCACGCTTCTTGAATCAGGTATACCCCTGGTACAGGCTTTGAAAATGTCTTCCTCCCTTGATACGGAACCTCAGAAATGGAGAGATGTGGCGGATCTTGTGAAGAAAGGGTATCGTTTTGATCAGGCCCTTGTGAAAGAAGGATCTTTCCCGGAAGATATGATCTATATTGTCAGGGTGGGGGAAATGGGAGGCAACCTGCCCGATTCCCTGAGACGTTTATCGGAGAATTACTGGGAGATCAGTGAGAGCCGAATGGAAAGGCTTGCCAATCTTGTTGAGCCTGTGATGGTACTCGTTCTTGGGCTGGTGGTAGGTTTTGTGGTAATGGCCATTCTGCTCCCCATTTTCGAGATCTCCTCGCTGGTAAGGTAGGTCTCAATGAACCATCATGAAGGTTCCAGATCCAGGTATATGAACTATACTTTTCACAGAAGTAACCGATGCTGGAGGTGTTTATATGAATAGCCCTTCTGGAAGGAAGAGAGGATTCACCCTTGTGGAGATCCTCGTGGTAGTAGTTATCCTGGGTCTCCTGGCGACACTCGTGGTACCCAGGGTCGTAGGCAGGGGAGAGGAAGCAAAAAGGACCGCAGCCCTTGTACAGATCAGGGAAATAGAACAGGCCCTTGATCTGTTCAAGCTTGATAATGGGTTTTATCCGACTACGGAACAGAGTTTACAGGCATTGATCGAAAAACCATCCATTTCTCCTGAACCCCGAAGATTCAGAGAAGACGGCTATATGAAAAAGATTCCCCAGGACCCATGGGGAGGAGATTACATATACAGGTCACCCGGAGATCATGATGAATATGATCTTTTCTCTCCAGGGCCGGATGGGGAAGAGGGAGGAGAAGGGAAAAACGCGGATATCACAAGCTGGGAATAGGTGTAAGGATTCAATGTCGGCCGGGAAGAGGGGTTTTACCCTTATAGAAGTGCTTCTGGTAGCGGTTATTCTGGTTACCCTTGCCCTTATCCTCTTTCCTGAACTGGCTCTCGATCTTTCTTCCCCCCAGCTGAAGCTTCAGAGGGCCATGGGTGAGCTCTCTGAAATAGCTTCAAAAGGCGAACGGGTGAGGCTGAGGATCGACCCTAGAGAACAGATAAAAGCAGAAAAGCTTGTCATGAACCTTGAAGAAGATGCTTTCAGCTGGCAGGAAATGGAGATAAGGTGGCTTTCTTTTGATGGGAAATGGAGATCAGAGACAGGCGAATGCCATTTTTTCCCCGATGGAAGCTGTACTCCCTGGAATCTTCTTTTTATAAGGGATTCCCGGGAATTTCCCTATACTGTTACAGTGACCTGTACCGTATATGAAGGCCGGCTTTAAGCCGGCCTTCATTTTTCGGGGTCTTTCCTTAAACTGAACCGTCTTTGCTTATGATATCTGAAGGAGTTCCCTGTATCTGGGATATGGCCATAGATCGTGGGCTATCACCTGTTCTGATGCATCACATATTCCCCTGATAGCCCCGAAAAGTGCAAGTCCCTCACCGGTAAGGATCTCCGCCTGCTTTTCGAGTTCTTCTCCCTGGACCTTTTTCCTCAGATCATCCATCCTGTCCACGGAATCAATAAGCCCGTTTTTAAGGGTGGCCAGTCTTCCAAGGTACTTCTTCCAGTGCCCGAGAGAGTTGAGGGTCTCATCAGCAATTGAGGACATGGCATTGTTTTCGAGGACCAGCTGTTTTGAGAGAGCGGGCAATACTCCCTCCCAGACCATGGAGCTCAGCACTGACATTTCTATGTCCAGGGTTTTAACGTACTGTTCCAGCCTGATATCGTAATAGGCTGAAATCTCCCTTTCAGAGAGGATCTTGAGCCCTGAAAGAAGTTCTTTATATTCAGGCACCAGGTAGAGGGCAAGAGCTTCCTGCGTAGTGTTCGCAATAGTCAGACCTCTCCGTTTTGCTTCTTCCTTCCATTCGTCTGAATAGCAGTTCCCCTCGAAACGGACATTCCTGCTTTCTCTTACGGCATATCGGATGGCATCAAGAGCTGCATCCACTACATCTACATCATTTATCCTCGCTTCGATCCTGGATGCGATCTCGTTCATGCCCCATGTCCATATGGCAAGGATCATGGTAAGAGGAGGCGCAAGAGCCTGGGGAGCTCCGGGGGCACGGAACTCGAACTTGTTCCCTGTGAATGCCAGGGGGGATGTCCTGTTCCTGTCGGTATTGTCCTGTATTATCGAAGGGAGCCTGTTAAGGCCGAGGTCCATGGACCCCCTGACAGGAAGGTCCTCAGGAAGCCCTTTTTCTATGGTCTCGAGGATGTTCGTCAATTCTTCGCCGAGGAAAACGCTCATTATAGCTGGAGGAGCTTCATTTCCTCCAAGGCGGTGCATGTTGCCTGGTGAGGCAATGGATGCCCTGAGAAGGTCCATATATCTTGAAAGTCCCAGGAGAAGAGCGCTCACGAAAGTCAGGAACTGGATATTTCTCCTTGAGTTGCTCGAGGGCTCAAGAAGATTTCTGCCTTCACTGTCCATGATCGAAAAATTGGTATGTTTACCGCTTCCATTCAATCCTGCAAAAGGTTTTTCATGGAGAAGAAGACTTAATTCATGCCTCCTGGCCATTTTCCGGAGGGTTTCCATTACAAGCTGGTTCTGGTCGCATCCAAGGTTAGCTTCTACAAATTGAGGCGCACATTCGAACTGACACGGGGCGACTTCATTATGCCTCGTGGTCAGGACCACGCCCAGGCGATACAGGTCTCTTTCAACATCTTCCATGAAAGACAGGATCTTCGGGTGGATAGAACCGAAATAATGATCTTCCATCTGCTGGCCTTTGGGAGGGACAGAACCTATTATCGTTCTTCCACAGAACTGCAGGTCCGGCCTCCTGGCTGCTAATTTCTGATCCACCAGGAAATATTCCTGTTCTGCTCCAACTGTAGGTTTAGCCCATTTGACCCCTCTGTTGCCGAAAAGTTTCAGCAGCCTCATGGAGGAATTCTCTATCCCGTCCAGTGCTTTCAGGAGGGGGGTCTTTACATCAAGAGGAGTCCCGTCATAGGAAATGAACACTGACGGGATGCAGAGAGTTCCTCCCTTTTTGCTTGGAAGCAGAAAGGCAGGACTGCTGGGATCCCAGGCTGTATACCCCCTTGCTTCAAAGGTGGATCTTATACCACCTGAAGGAAAGGAGGATGCATCCGGTTCACTCTGAACCAGCTCGTTTCCCTTGAACGCCTCGATAGGTAACCCGTTCTCGTCAGCATAGAGAAAGGCCATGTGTTTCTCCGCGGTCGATTCGGTCCTTGGCTGGAACCAGTGAGTGTAATGGGTTGCGCCGTTAGCGGTTGCCCATTCTTTCATGGCCGTTGCCACCATGTCAGCAATCGTGGGGTCCACCTTCTGACCACCTTCGATAGAGGACACCAGTTTCTGGTAAATTTCCTTAGGCAGCCTTTCTTTCATTACCCTTCTGTTGAACACGTTCACACAGAATAATTCTTTGGGTCTTTCAATTGTCACGGCGATCACTCCTTTGTTCTAAGGAAAACGAGAAAATTATAAAGATGGGTATTTATAGCATATATATATGTTCTATGCAAGTTATTTTAGCAAATACTTGCATAGAACATAAAATAGTCCTGCATAAAATAGTCATATGGACTAATTCTGCAGGTATTTATATTTATTTATGCACATAATACCCTGGTTTGAGAATAGCCGTGAAGTTTCCCTTCTGTGCGAATTGATGGAACTTGGATAATTAAGGCTTAACGGGCAGAGGAATTGTTGTAAAATCATTGTGGCATTTCTCCGAAAGAAAGGATTGAGATAAAGCCATGTATTTAAAAAAGGTCTTCAAATTCGATGCCGCTCACAATCTCCAGTGTTACCATGGAAAATGTGAAGCCCTTCACGGGCACACCTATCGCCTCGTGGTAACGGTCAGGGGAGAGCCTGATCAGGAGGGGATGGTCATGGATTTCGCCGAGCTCAAATCCATGGTAAAGGAAAAAGTGATAGACCGCCTTGATCATTCCTATGTCAATGACATCATTCCACAGCCTACTGCCGAGAATATCTCAAAATGGGCCTGGGAACAGCTCCAGGTTCCCCTCGGGTCGAAGGGTGTCCGCCTGGAACAGATCGAGATATGGGAAACAGAGACGAGCGGTGTTGTGATAACTGGGGATGACATGTCATGAAAGATGTTCAGAATGAACAGGATAGCAGGAACATTTCCATCGACCGGGTCGGTGTAAGCGGTGTTTCCTATCCTATTGTGGTTCTGGACCCTGAATTCAGCGAACAGCATACAGTAGCCAGGGTGCGCATGTCAGTTTCTCTGGCAGGAGATACCAGGGGCACCCACATGAGCAGATTCATCGGTCTTCTCAATGATTTTCAGGGTAAAGTGACCCTCGAGAACCTTGAGGATATGGTGGATATAATCCAGGAGAGCCTTGGTGGCGAGAAAGCACAGTTGAGTTTCGAGTTCCCCTATTTTATTAAACGCAAGGCACCTGTCAGCCGCATAGAGAGCTATTCCGGATATGATGTGGTCTTCTGGTCTTCCCGTGAGAAGGACAGGTTCGATTTCATCCTGCAGGTCAGGGTTCCTGTACAGACCCTTTGTCCCTGTTCCAGGGAGATAGCTGAAACAGGAGCCCACAACCAGAGAGCATATGTGGACATCTCAGTGAGAATGAAAAATCTTGTCTGGATCGAAGAGATAGTAGATATAGGGGAAAGGGCCGCCTCTGCGCCTGTTTTCTCGCTCCTTAAGAGGGAAGATGAAAAATATATTACCGAGTTCGCCTATTCCAATCCCAGATTCGTGGAAGATGTGGCCCGGGAAGCGGTCCTGGAGCTGGAAAAGGATGACCGTATCACATGGTTCAGGGTGCAGGTGACAAGCCAGGAAAGTATTCATAATCATGATGCATTTGCGGAGATCGAAAGAGACAAGCGCATCTGATCCACTTGTTCACGGAGGTTTGGGATGGATATTCTCTTTGCAGGAAAGCCTTTCGAGCGTTTCAGGAGGACTTTTGAAAAAGTTTTCCCCGGCCATGGTATGAGGTTCGTTGATGATCCCGAGCTGATGGACTCTATCTCCTGGCCTCATGTGATAATACTCAGACCTGGAATATTCGGAGAGGAACACCTTTCCAGGGCCGGTAACCTGATCCTTGCCCAGCAATGGGGTGCAGGTGTGGAAGGAATGGATGTTGATGCATGCACAAGGCATGGGGTCTACGCCTGTAATGTTCCTTCCAGGGGAACGGGTAATGCGGAAGGGGTAGCCGAGATAGCCCTTCTCCATATGATGCTTCTGGGCAGAAGATACAAGCGTTCCCAGGAAAAGATCAGGGAAGGGAAATTCTTTACTCCTCCCGGAAGCGTTTTGTGGAAGAATAGAGCATGTGTAATAGGCTTGGGTGATGTTGGCCATTGTATCGTTGAGAGACTCACGGCCCTGGGTATGAATGTTGTAGGGGTCAACAGGACCCTGAAAAATGAATTCACCCAATGGGGTCTCGAACAGGTCTATCCACTGGAAAAGCTGGATCTGGCACTGCGTGATGCTTCCTATGTTATATTATGCATGGCATTGAATGACCAGACCCGGGGTTTTGCTGATGAAGCCTTTTTCCAGCTCATGAAAAAAGAGTCCTTTCTCATCAACGTTGCAAGGGGGCCCCTTGTCGATCGACAGGCTCTCGAGAAGGCTCTTGAAGAACAAAGGATAGCTGGAGCAGGTATGGATGTTCTCTGGGAAGAACCAGCTTTCCCCGGTGATCCCATACTTGCGGATCCACGAGTTACAGTAACTCCCCACATCGGTGGCGTTACTGATGCTTCCCTTGAAGGAGTAATGCATTTTATCGCTGCCAATGTCAAGAGGGTCTCCATGGGCCTTGTCCCTTTATCCTGCCTGAATTGCAGGCAATTGAGCCAATAATCCCCTTTCAGGGAATGGGGCCGGTCTTTTCGTGGAGAAGGGATCATATTATGACCGTAAAAATCAGGATCCTGTTCAGGATATTTCTCAGCATAGTGATCATCGTAGTGTTTCTGGGCCTGTATCTTCTCTGGTTGGGCAATTTCAGGGAAATACACCCTGAAATAACAAGGGTACAGCCTTATTGTTTCTGTACGGAAATTCCCCTGGATGGAGTTCTAATGTGGGATGAAGATATGATCTTCAGCCCCGTGTCCGGGCAGGTCTTCTATCCTGGAGGGCTTCAGCCATCCAGGGTTGCGAAAGGAGAACTCCTTGCCGTGGTAGCATCAGGAGGAGGGAAACAAAGAATATATGCCCCCTCCCCGGGCTATTTTGTTCCTGGTCTTGATGGCAGGGAGGGACTGTGGGATTATGCTTCACTGTGGCTCGGCTCTTCTGCTCTTCCCGGGGAAGGAGATTTCTCCTTTTTCTCCGAGGGTATGCAGGTTAACAGGAAGGCTCCCATCGGCAAGTTCATACCTCTTCCCCAGGACCTGAGGCTGGT
>JAFGMB010000156.1 GCA_016927765.1 Synergistales bacterium | reverse complement strand
GATCCTCAGGGGACTGTATCCGGGGATTATCCAGAAATACGTGGTAGAACCGAACGAATTCAGCAAGGAGAGACCCTACATCGAGCACAACATCCAGGCTACTCTTGATGCCTACGGGTTATCTGATCTCAAGACCCGGACCATGGTCCCGGACGACGAGATCACTTCTGCCCATATCCAGAACAATCCCGAGACCATCAGAAACATCAGGCTATGGGACTACAGCCCTCTTCTGAGGACCTTCAAGCAGCTCCAGGAGATAAGGTCCTATTATGATTTCGTGGACGTGGATATAGACAGATATGCCCTTGGCGATGAATATCGCCAGGTGATACTTTCAGCCAGGGAACTGGACCTGAGAGCGCTCCAGAATCCCACTTGGGTCAATATGCACCTTGAGTTCACCCACGGTTACGGCATCGTTATGAACCCTGTCAATGAGATAGGTCCCAGCGGTCTTCCTGTGCTCTGGATCAGGGACCTTCCCCCGAAGATATCAGTCCCCCTTGAAATCGAACGTCCCGAGATCTATTACGGGGAAAAACCCAGTTCCTATGTCTTCGTGAAGACCACGGTAAAGGAATTTGACTACCCCATGGGCGAATCCAACATGAGGACCACTTACCAGGGTAAAGGCGGAGTATCCATAGGCAGTATCTGGAGAAGGCTTCTTTTCACCGCAAGCCTGGGAGACACCAAGATACTCTTCACGAACGTATTCACTCCTGAAAGCAAGATACTCCTTTACCGTAACATCAGGGAAAGACTTCATCATGTGGCGCCTTTCCTTCTCTACGACTCGGATCCATACCTTACAGTGATGGACGGCAGGCTTGTATGGATACTGGATGCCTACACGGTTACCGACAGGTATCCCTACTCCGAACCTGTTTCCATAACAGGCAGTACTGAGTTCAAAAAGATAAACTACATAAGGAACAGTGTTAAAGCTACCGTTGATGCCTACGACGGCTCCATGGCATTTTATGTTACTGACCCTGAAGATCCGATGATCCAGACATGGTCAAAGATCTTCAGTGGTCTCTTCAAGCCCATCACAGACATGCCCGAGACAATGAGAGCCCATCTCAGGTACCCCAAGGGGCTTTTCGAGATCCAGAGTGAGATCTTCAGGACCTATCATATGGATGACCCCAACACCTTCTATAACAAGGAGGATGTCTGGGAAATCACCAGCAAGGCGAATCAGACCTCGACTCTGAGCGCTTATTACGTTATCATGCGCCTGCAAGGTGAAGAAAGGTCCGAGTTCATGCTCATCTCTCCTTTCCTTCCGATAGGCAGGGATAACATGATCGCATGGATAGCCGGAAGATGCGATGGTGATAACTACGGAGAACTCCTGGTCTACCAGTTCCCCAAGCAGAAGCTTATCTACGGTCCTTCCCAGGTAGAAGCCCTGACAGACCAGAATCCTGAGATATCTGCCCAGCTATCTCTCTGGAGCCAGAGAGGCTCTGACGTTATCAGGGGCCACATGCTGGTCATACCCATCGAGAACGCCCTTCTCTATGTCCAGCCCCTTTACCTGAGGGCTGAGACCAGCGACCTTCCCGAACTGAAGAGGGTCATAGTCTCCACAGGGGGAAGGGTCGTGTGGGGAGAGACCCTTCAGATCGCTTTACAGAGACTCGTAGGGCAGTACCTTCCAGGAGAAGAGGCGCCTGTGGAGAAAGTAGAGGGTATGAGGATCTATACCGGCCAGGAGGATGTCCGGGACCTTGCCAGGATCGCTGAGGAACACTGGGAAGCTGCCCAGGAAGCACTCAAGACAGCCGACTGGGAAAGTTACGGTCAAGAGATGGAACAGCTTGAACAGGTCCTTAAAAAGCTTCTCGAAACCACGAAAGAAGGAGAGCTTCCTGAAACAGTACCTGTCGAGACAAGAGGGACCGGAGAAGATCAACTTTAAGATCCCATGGTTCAGATAATATAGAGCATTCGGAGGACAGGTGAGGGCAATTTTCTTTCTGTCCTCTGTTTTTTGGAGGGATTGAGATCCATGGAAGACCCGAGGATAAGGCAACTGGCCAAGGTTATAACAACTTATTCCACGGAGATAAGAAAGGGAGAAAAGGCCCTTATCGAACTTTATGACCAGGCAACACCTCTTACAAAAGCAGTTATCGAGGAGATCTACAATGCGGGGGGAAAACCCTTTCTCAGGACCTATGACCACAAACTGGTAAGAACATTGATGATGGGCCTTGACAGGGAGCTTGCCGAGATCATGGCTCTCCATGACCGTGAACTGATGAGAGAAATGGATGTCTACATTGGGATAAGGGCTTTTGAGAATACCAGTGAACTCAGCGATATCCCCGGATCCTCCCTGGAAACCTTCATGAAACACTATATGAAACCTGTCCACATGGAGGAACGTGTACCCAACACAAGGTGGGTGGTCCTTCGCTATCCCAATGATTCCATGGCCCAGATGTCCAGAATGAGCACCGAGGGTTTCGAGGATTTCTTTTTCGAGGCCTGCCTGGTGGACTACGGAAAAATGGGAAAATACCTGGTTCCCCTTACCGGGATCATGGAGCGGACAGAAAATGTCAGGATAAAGGGACCTGGGACCGATCTTTCATTCTCCATCAAGAATATTCCGGTCATACCATGTCACGGCAGGAGAAACATACCAGACGGCGAGGTATATACGGCACCGGTAAGGGATTCCATCAACGGGACCATCACATACAATGCCCCCTCCCCCTTC
The DNA here is from genome assembly GCA_016927765.1 of Synergistales bacterium. Taxonomy (GTDB): domain Bacteria; phylum Synergistota; class Synergistia; order Synergistales; family JAFGMB01; genus JAFGMB01. The sequence goes on along the minus strand of JAFGMB010000156.1, from coordinate 4,465 downwards.
AATGGTTTCATCTTCGAAAATGTATCATTCGAATTCGAGAAAGGGCAGATAATCCGTGCTTCGGCAAATAACACCGGCAAGCTCGAAGAGATCCTCGATACCGATCCAGGAGCAAGGTATATTGGGGAATTCTCTCTTGGAGTGAACCCGAAGATCCTTAATCCCATGGGAGACACCCTCTTCGATGAAAAGATCGCCGGCAGTTTCCATTTAACCCCGGGGAACTGCTATGATACGGCGCCCAATGGGAACAGTTCCTCTATTCACTGGGACCTGGTCTGTATCCAGAGAGATGAGTACGGCGGCGGGGAGATCTATTTCGATGATGTGCTGATAAGGAAGGATGGGCTCTTCACTCTAAAGGAACTGGAAGGATTGAACCCTGACAGATGGTAGATAAGAAAATGGGGGGCTTCTCTGGAAGCCTCCCATTTTTCGATGGCTCCGCTGAAAGGTCTATTACCTCTTCTGCTCTCCCCTGGCGGCCATGACAATACCCGCCAGTATAAGAACCCCTCCTGCAAGGGTAAGACCCGTGGGGATCTCGGAAAGAATGATCCATGCAAGAATGGAACTGCCGATAGGTTCGCCGAGGAGGCTGACTGCCACCATGGGAGCACTGAGGTATTTCAGGGCCCAGTTATAGGAGCTGTGACCAAGGATCTGGGGTATTATGGCCATGGCCGGGAACATGCACCAGGTCATGGTGGTAAAACCGGCAAAAGGAGTCCCTGTCAACAGGACCGCTATCCAGAGGAGTATCCCTGCAGAGCCGTAACATATGGTCACATATGCAAGGAGAGACAATTTTTTCCTGAGGATCCTTCCTGCAAAAAGGTACCCCGTGATAGATATGGCTCCAAGGGTTGCCAGGACATCCCCCCAGATGGCTCCAGCACCTGAAGACAGATCACCCCATCCGATCACTACGGCACCGAGGAAGCTCAGGGCTATTCCTGCAATCGTAAGGGGCATGACCCTATCTCCAAGAAAGGGCGATACCATGGCCGCCCAGATGGGGATCGTATTGACAAGGACCACGCTTGCAGCTACTGAAGTCAATTCAAGCGAAGAGATCCACGTATAGAAATGGAGTGCAAGAAAGGCTCCGGAAACCACCGCAAGGAGCCAGTCCTTTCTCGAAAGGCGGGCCATCTCGTCTCTCGCTATAACGAGCGCGAAAGGCAGAAGGATCAACCCTGCAAGGCCCACCCTGTAAGCTGCAATAACAAGTGGTGGAGCAACTGCAAGCCTCGCGAATATGGCTCCTGTGGAAATCCCGAAGACACCGAAACAAAGGACCGTGTAGATCCTCCTGGAAGATATCTTATCTTCCATCAGACATCACCTGCCTCTGAAACCTGACCCACATGGCATGGATGATCACGGCCATGAAAATTGAAACAAGGGCCAATGACCTGTAAGCCCAGAGGATATCCGTCATGGCAGAAACATATCCCATGTAAAGAGGCAGCAGGAACCAGCTGAGATCCATGAAAAAAAGAATGAAGGAGGTCCCTTTCGGCCTGAGTGAGATGGGCAGAAGATCCCCCGCCATGGCCAGATGGGCAGGATAACCGTACCCGACTCCAAGTCCGTAAATAAAACCGGCCCCTGTAAGGAAAAGGTTGTTATTCACTGCAGTCGCGATCAGCAGGCCCGCAGACATGGAAATGATGGAAGGAGCTACCAGCAGGATCCTTGGCATCCGGTTAAAGTAATTCCTTCCGGCTATGCGGATGAATATGGAACCTGCCGCAAAAGCCACCATGAAGTATGACGGGGTTAGGCCCTTAGCGAAGGAAAGACTGGAAATATAGATAATGGATGCATCCGCAAAAGCGAACACAAGGATGGATACAGTCAGTGCGAAAATAGGGGCTTTCAGGAAAAGATCCTTATAAGACCCCCAGGCTTCATCATCACTTCCCCTTAGAGGTGATACCTTCTTCAGCGAATAGGCGAGGTATGTGCAAAGCCCCCCCATGATGGCCGGCAGAAGAAGGTAGATCCCATGATTGCCACTGCTGATCAGAAGATCGCAGACAGGCATAAGGGTGAACATGGGACAAACGCTCCCGATAGTGGTCAGAACGAATGAAGCTCCTCTCCTGGAATCAGGGACTGCGATATTCTGATACGCCATGATGGCCACCAGGAATATCCCGAAACAAAGACCCATTACAAGCCTCAGGATGAAAAGGGGCAGGAAGGAAAGGGGACTGACCAGAAGGGCCAATCCACTACCGAATCCGAGAGAACCTGCCAACATCATGGTCCGCCTTACTCCAAAATTCTCAAGGATGGAACTCGCAAGGGGTTTCACCAGTATGGAAGAAGCATAAAAGGCACTTATCACCCAACCTGTAAGTTCAGAAGGGAAACCGTGAAACTCAAGGTAGGGAGCAAAGAAAAAGAAGATCGTGGAGTAACCGAAAATGGCATAGTTTCCCATAAAAAGCTTGACCAGGGGACCGTCCAAAATAGATATTCACCTCATCCGTAGCTGATTTAACTGATAAGATCTCTGATCTCCTGCGTTCTCCTCTGCATCCGGCACCCTTCCATTCCAGGAGTCGACTGGAAAGACCAGTAACGGAAACAGCCGATCAGGGTCCCTGGGAGAAATATTCCTCAAAGCCAGGATCTTCATATATTCCTTTTCAGAACTTAGGCTGACCTCCAGGCCCCTGCCAGATAGTGTTCTCAACTCAGTATATTAAGGGGAACCTTTTTTTACAAATCATAAAGGACATATATTTCCAGAACAGAAAATTTCAGGGATACATCTTAAGATGTATCCCTGAAATTGAAGGGTTTGGCCTTTCAAAAAAAGGAACATTTTGCAGTAGCACTGTATCCCATGGACCTGGATAAGGTCATTACAAGGGAAGCGCTCAGTCCTTTTTTTTGAAGCAATCCAATATTTCCGGTATAAGTAACATTTCCCCGGTCCTTTCTTCTGACCAGAATTCCGCCTTTCCCTCTTCCAGTTCCGGACCTGCCATGATCTTCCACGGCATACCCATTGCATCTGCATCATACAGCTTGTTGGCCATTTTCACATCTCTATCTTCGAAAAGAACTGTGCAAGCCCTTTCCAGGAGTTCTTCGTAAAGGTTTTCCACTTTCAGGAAAGCGGGCTCCAATGGCGATACAGATGATACCAGGTGAACCCTGAAAGGTGCCAGCTGTTCAGGAAGGTTCTTTTCTTCCTCACGGAAAACAGTCACCATGACCGGCTCGATGAATAACGTACCCTTCCAGCAACAGGGAACCTGTTTCTTCCTTTCTTCGTCCATGTAGGTAAGAGAGGAATAATTCTCCTGCACTCCATGTATGGGCTCAAAGGAAGACAGTATCCTGTAGAAGTTCTGTTCAAGAGGGGCCCCGCAGACCGGACAGGGGAAGTTCTTCCCGAAGGACGCAAGGTCAGCCACTGAAGAAGCCCTGATATCTCTTTCCCAGCATGCTCCCTTGATATGATATTCCTTCCGGTTAGCACCGACCGTTAAATTCTTCGCTCCTTCAACGCTCTTATCCGCTACCACCACGATCTCCTCGGGAAGCCCTATGGGCCCGCAGAATCCGGCCACCTCTCCTATAAGGTTGGCCAATTCACTCTCTTCTGCCCTCCTGATGACTATACCACCAAGATGATGTGAAAGCTTTTCCAGGGATATCTGTCTGTCTCCCCTTATCAGGACAGCGATGAAAAGGGGGCCTTCTTCATCTTCCGAAGCATAGAACATGGTCTTCATGGTCTGTTCGGGAGTTATTTCCAGTTGTCTGCAAAGCTCTGGGATCGTTGTAGCACCTGGGGTATAGACTTCCTCCAGGGCGTCCTCTTCCTTTTCATGGCAGGTAAAGGTCTCCATGGATGGAGTACTTTCCATACCCTTCCATCCGCATGAAGTGCAGCCTACTCCCTCCGTTCCACAGAAAGTTCGCTTGTCTCCCTCCACTGCAAGAAAGGACACCTGCTTTCCAGATTGGATATTTTCTAAGTGGATCCCATCAATTCCATAGTTTTCAAGAAGATTTGACATGGTTGACCTGTAGGATCTCATTTCTGCCTCTCTTGAGATCTCCCCGTCGGTAAATCCATGAAGGAAAATAGTCCTTCCACTCTTTTCCATAAAAGTCATGGGAAGTTGTCCGGATAGTTTCAGAACCCTTACTGCCACCTGGAAGGAAGTATCTTTGCTGGCCGATCCTGAGATAGCCCTTGCACCTTGGCCTGTCAGCATGCAGGCGGCAGCTTCCTGGACTGTTCTTTCGATCATCAGGCCAAGGGTGGAAAATATAAGCTCGTCATCGTTACTGTTATAGAGTGCATACCCTGCCTTGATAAGGCGGATCAGGTTCGGGTCCTTTACCTTGGCAGGATTATTCTTGCTTGTAGGCGCAAAGATCTCTGATAGTTTCATATTTTACCCTCCTGTCCGGTAATTCCCCTTCCGGG
>JAFGMB010000155.1 GCA_016927765.1 Synergistales bacterium | reverse complement strand
AGTGAACCAGTATCCTTCGATCCCCGCTTCTTTGAGCTTTTCAAAATATTCCCTGTCTTCTTTTTCGGATATCTCTATGCTGTGGGCGGCAGCTCTTTCGCAGGCATCAGCAATTATCTTCTGATCCTCAGGGCTCAGCTGTTCCCAGACTTTTGAGCTCACAAGGTATGACTCTGTTTCAATGTATTCATTGATCTGATAGTAGTACTTGATAACATCCCGGAAGCCCTGGTAAGAATGGACTGGAGAACCACCTGTCCAACCTTCTGCCACACCGGTCTGGAGGGCAGTGTAGAGTTCGGCATAGGGAACAGTGACTGTACTGTATCCCATATCTTCAACTGCGAACTTAAAGACATCCATGGGAGGAACCCTCAGGAGGACTCCTTTGTCAACTTCAGGATTAAGGACTTCCACAGCTTCCTTTGTCAAACCAAGACCTCCAAAACCCTCAAGGTTGAAACCAAGGAACTTCACTCCCTGTCCTTCATGGAGTTCTTCCATTTTGTCAAACAGCCATGATCCTTTTGCATAGATCTTCCTTGCATCATTGTAGTCCTTGGCCAACCAGGGAACGTAGGTAAGTTCAAGTCTCTGGTCAAACTGGCTGGGAACCGATATGAGAGCCATGTCCATGGTTCCCTTCTTCAATTCTTCATACATAAGGGTATAGTCTCCAAGCTGGTTTGCCGGGAAGACCTTTATCTCGATCCTTCCATCAGATGCTTCCTTAACTTCTTCAGCGATCTTTTCCATGGCAAGCGTTGATTGATGCTCTACAGGACTTTGACCAGCCATCTTGAGCTTGATCTTCTTTGCGGCAAAACATGGGGCTGCCAATGCAACGATGAAAAGACATGAAACAGTTAACAATACGAGCATACGCACATGCAGTTTCTTGTTAAACATCTCTCTTTTCCTCCCTTTGTAATGAAGTTTCTTCCCCTTTATTTGAATAGCGATCTCTCAAAATATTCTTTCTCTACCACGCAGCTCAGATTAAAGATCCATTACATGTTTTCTTATGCCTTGACCCAGGTCCCGATTCCCTTCTCAAGGGCTTTCTTGTACAGTAACCGGCCGGTCATAATATCATGACTGGCGATCCCCATGAGGACGGCACCCCTGGTACCTTTCCTGACTGGTTCATAAATACCGGCGCAGAGTTCCCCCATATCCGCATAGATCTGATCTGACAGTGGGTAACCGCCCTGGAAATAGACTCCCCAGCTCTGGGTACTCAGATATTGATTCTTGTCATCACATACGAACGGTCCATTTTCGATCATGATATCGGCATCGAAAGAAGAATCGTAATCGACAGCAATCGCCAATACATCTTCTTTCAGCCAGGAAGAACGAACGAAGCGTTCAGGTTTTTCGAGGATGGGAGCACATGTGATAACCACATCTGCATCCTTGACACAGGATTCCACATCAGGACAGTTCACAAATTCTGCTCCACTGACCTGAGGCTGCATGGCTGCAAGATATTTTTCCACCTGCTGCGGGAAAATATCGTAGATCTGCACCCTCTTCATCTTCGGAAGGACTTCCTGCATGGCAAGTAGATTGGTCCTGCCCTGAACACCAAGCCCAATGATGGACACTACTTCTGAATCAGGATCGGCCATATATTTTGCACAAACCCCAGATGCTGCCCCCGTTCTGTAGGCCGTCATCCAGTTTGCATCCATAACAGCCTTGAGCATACCGGTTTCACAGTCATTCATACACCAGATCCCATTAATGTAGGGCAACCCCTTTGCCTGGTTCGATGGATAACCTGCAGCCCACTTGATACCCATGACATCGACATCTCCACCTATCCAGCATGGCATGGCGTGGATATAACAATCTTTCCTTGCATGGACTCCGATCTTTGCAGGCAATTCAACCTTGCCTTCACCCTTGAGCTTGAAACCCTCTTCAACTGCATCCACCAACTCAGCCATGGAAACATTCAAGGATTCCACTTCAGCCTGCGACAGCCACAACACATCACCCATATAGCTTCCCTCCTTATATTCTGTTACATATTTAAACCATTCTTTAATCTCGGTAAAATTTTCCTGATCCGAGGATAAAAAGCTTTCCTATCACATTTATTCAAAGAGTTTTACGATATCTATCTCATCCCTCAGGAAGTAATGGTTTGACTTTGCGAACTCATCAAATTCCTGTACTTTTTTCTGTGCTTCCACCTTGTTCCTCGAGAAAAGAGCTATAAACAGTGAATGCACCAGGGTCATCACAGGGGCAAAAGGATCCATGAAAGTTATGTACTTCATGGGTACCAACAGAAGATGATCTGATAGTGGGGCTAATGGAGAGGTGGCACTGTCAGTGATCCCAATTATCGGTATCCCCGCATTTTTGACCTTTTCCGCAATTTTCTGTGTCTTTGAAGGATACCGTACGAAACTGAATATGATGGCAAGAGCATTCCTGGAAGGTTTTTTCAGGGAACTTAAAGGCAGGACATCCATGTCATCGATCTTGTGCACCTTATCTTTGAGGATGCTGAAAAAAAACGAGGCATATTCCGAAAGACAGGTATTAGGCCCTGTGGCAACAATGAAGAGTTCTCTGCTCTCTTCAATATGAGTCACTACCTGGTCGAATTCCTCTGAAGAAAGCATGTTTTTAGTTTGTTCAAGTATGGAGGCTTCCATGGAAAAGACCTTTTCATATAGATGATGGTCTTTTTCAGAATTGTTGAGGGGATATTTTTCAAGAGATGAGATGTGCTCCTGAATGAGCCTCTGGCAATCTGCCTGAAACTCTGAATAACCTGAATAACCCATTATCATGATGAACCTGTTGACTGTGGATTCACTTACATCTGCTGCATATGCCAATGAGGAAGAATTCATGAAAGCTACCTTGATGTAGTTGATAAATATATATTCTGCTAATTGTCTTTGTTTGGGGCTGAGAGAATCTGAAACGTTCTTTATCCTGTTAAGAAGTGTGCCACGCTTGTTAATCATTTAACATGACTCCTTTTCCTTCTTTTTTTTAAAAAGATGAAGGAAATTTCTTCATCTTTACTGGTATTATCTTAGACAATTGCGATTTGTCAAGAAAATATACAGTATACGTCAGTTCACAAATTTACCCAAAAAGATACCAGAGTTTCTTTTATGTTTTCTCTTCATGGCGAAAAGGAAAAGTCTTAGCATCTCAAAAAAACAGACATGGTGGAGGCTTAAGCCTCCACCATGTCTGTTGAAATTCAATTTTTTCAAAAGTCTCAAGCCGGCAGATGGGCCGCGATATTGCCCAGGTGTTCCTCCAGTCTGTCTCCCAGCTTGTTCATGTTCTTTTCAATAGCATCGGCACTGTTCCTTATGGTGCCTACCTTTGTGTAAATGTCCGAGGCATTCTTCATCGCCAGGTTGATGTTCTCCAGTTCGCCCCTGATATATTCGACATCCACGGCCTTTTCCTCTTCTTCCCTCGTCCTGGTCACAATAAGCATCCTTGCAACCTTATAGGCAGCCTCGAGAAAAAGAAGCCTTTCTCCATTCATGAGCTTCTCCTCGTCCACAGTTACGATGAAATCATTTCCCCTCCGGTAAAAATCCCCTGCTTCCACAGGTTCACATCCCTTTGAGAAAGCAAATATGCCTATATCTGCCCCCCTGTTCCTCTTTGCCCTGTCAAGCTCGTCGAAGGTCTTTCTCATGTTGTATCCACCGGCTTTCTTTGCTTCGAAAACTATGATCTTACCGGGTGCCCTGCTGGTTTCTCCAAGAGTTACCGTGTAGTCTCCCACTTTCTCATAGGCAACCAGACCTTTCGCGCCAGAACAGTTCTCGGAAATGTCTTCCATATCCCCGGAGATCACTGACAGGTGTTCGTAGAGAGCATCTTCAAATAACCTTCCCTTGCTGGTCCCCTTTACGGCTTCCTGGGACTTGCCCTTTTCGACTCCCAGGATCTCCCTGATCTCGCTGTAATGCTCCCCTGTCATTTTCTGGAGCTTTTCGATCTCTTCCCGGATAGATCTTTTGAGCCTGCTCATGGATGAATGATCATCGTCTAGAGAAAAGGAGGAGAGGATCTGGTCGGAACTTCCCTTTATGATCTCCTCCACGATCTGTTCTATCTTGCTTATGAGACCTTCCCGGTTGCTGGGATCCATCTGTCTGCCGATATAGCTGTTTGGCCCCACCTGTTCCATAAGTACCGATAAAAGCTTGCCTTTTTCTGAGTTGAAATAGGCATCCAGGGTCCTTGAAACCTGACCCTCCTGGCCGAAATACCTCTCCATGAACAGGGGGACACTGCCCCCCTCGGCTCGGAAATACTGCTCAAGTTTTTCCCTCAGCTCATCCTTGAAAAGTTGCACGTTATCTCTTATTTCCGCCTCCACCTGTCGGAACTTCTGCTCCACCACCTCCGTATCCAGTGAAGGAGAAGCAGACTGGATCGCGATAACCCCGACCTTTAAAGCATCCAGGACTTTATTTGGCCGAAGCTCATCGGGAAATCGACAGAGATATTCCACCACCAGGGGATCTGTGATCTCAAGAGTAAAGATCATCTTCTCATTTTCATCAGGAATCATAAGAACACCTCGTTTATTTTTTTGAAGCTTTTTCTTTCTTTATTAAAGGTTCCTTTCTATCCATATATTGTAGTGTATAAATTCCACAATATATTCCGATTTACATATATTGAAAATGGTTCTCAAGGCACTGGCATGGAATTGTCAAAACAGGTTAAATTGAAATGTTAAAAATATTTGGACATCAATATCTTAACTCCTTAACTCTACCTTTCTCTCTCCCTCAGACCCTGAATATCCGACACTTGAACTATACCCTACATATCTTAAGCGACATTTCCATGTTTCTTTCATTGTTGCAGCGAAGGGTTGCAATTGGCAGAAATACCCGTTTTTCACAATTCTTATGATCATGAACAGGAGGGATTCGAATTGAAATCAAAAGTTGCTTTATGGGGGATCACATTCAGCCTTATCTTTGGATTAGCCCTTTTACCCGCATCTCTGGCATCGGCGAACGGCTACATAGACCCGGGACCGTTGCTTGGAGACTCAGACATTATCTGGGGTGTCGATCTTTCTGATCCGGGAGATGATTTTCCCACACTGGGTGGTTTGGGAAGGGACTTTCGGTTCGATATGGAGATATCCTCGGATGCGGCCCAGTTCTTCCTATGGGGAGACACACCACCAGTTCCCTTTGACGGGTTATTCATCAGGACGATACACGACACAAGTCAGGTATTCGGCACGTTTGATGTGACCTTATCCACCGATCTTTTCACCTTTGACTACGAGGATGAACCTTACCTTTCCATCAGGCCGGCAAGCTCTGACCTGGAAACCGGTTTGAACCAGGGTACTATCTCCTGGGATTTCAGCGGCACTGACAGAAGGATTCTCGGCACACTGATGGACGTTGATCCTGTTGGTCCT
>JAFGMB010000018.1 GCA_016927765.1 Synergistales bacterium | reverse complement strand
ATGCTGTAATAGCAGGGGAATCCGTAGCCAAGCTCTTTTTGGGAGGGGTCATTCCGGGTATCCTTATGGGGCTCGGGCTTATTTCTCTTGCGATTTACGTTGCCCGGAAGAGGGGCTATCCTGCCAGTGACAGGGTGAGCGCCAAGGATAAATGGGATCGTTTCGTCAATTCTCTCTGGGGCCTCATGACACCTGTCATAATACTTGGGGGGATATTCTCTGGGGTGTTCACCCCATCTGAAGCTGCAGCCATAGCGGTAGATTATTCCCTTTTTGTGGCCTTTTTCGTGTATAGGACCATGGATCTGAAGAAACTCTACAGGCTTGTTGTAAATGCTGGTGTCACTTCGGCCCTGATAATGTTCATAATTGCCACGGCCCAGCTTTTCGGATGGGGACTTGCTTTCTACGAAGTTCCCGAAGCTGTGGCCGGCGCTTTTCTCGGGGTGGCTGGAGGTAACAGGTTCCTGGTATACCTGATGATAATCATAATAGTGCTCCTGGCGGGGATGTTCATGGAGACGGCTTCTGCCCTGATAATATTGACACCCATATTCCTGCCCACCATAACACAACTTGGGGGGAACCTGGTCCACTTCGGGGTCCTTATTGCCATAGGTCTTGCCATTGGGATGGCCACTCCTCCCGTTGCCATAGATATATATGTGGCCAGCGCGATAACGGGTCTGTCCATGGAGGAGATAAGCAGACCCATCATTCCCATGGTGCTTGTACTGATAGCTGTACTTCTCCTGGTGACCTACTTCCCCGACATTGCCCTTATACTGCCTAAACTTTTCTGGGGAGCAGCCGGAGTATGATCCCATTGGTTAAATATGCTGAATGGAGGTTGAGTTGGCAATGAAAAGTGATAATGCGAAAAAAGGCCTGGAAAGAGCACCTCACAGGTCCCTTCTCAAGGCCGGAGGTTTTACCGATTGGGAGATAGAAAGACCCTGGGTAGGTGTGGTCAATAGTTATAATTCCATCATTCCAGGCCATACCCATTTGAACAGGATCACGGCAGCCGTGAAAGCGGGAGTCTATGCAGGAGGAGGTCTCCCTCTCGAATTCCCGGTGATAGGTATCTGTGACGGTATCGCAATGAATCATGAGGGAATGAAATTTTCCCTTCCCAGCCGAGAGCTCATCATGGATTCCATAGAGGTGATGGCAAGAGGACATGCCCTGGATGCACTTGTTCTTGTAACCAATTGTGACAAGATCATTCCCGGTATGGCCATGGCTGCTGCTGAACTGAACATCCCTGCCCTGGTTATCAGCGGGGGGCCCATGCTGGCCGGAGTTCATGGCAGAAAGGATATCGACCTAAGTACTGTATTCGAGGCCGTTGGCCGGAGGGTAGTGGGTTCCATTTCCGATGAGGAGCTCAGGGAGGTTGAGAATAATGCCTGTCCCACATGTGGTTCCTGTTCAGGCATGTTTACAGCCAACACCATGAACTGCATGATGGAAGCCCTGGGTTTTGCCCTGCCTGGAAATGGGACCATTCCGGCTGTTTTCGCTGAAAGGGAAAGGCTTGCTAAAGAAGCGGGCAGGCAGATCATGTGCCTGGTGGAAAAGGATATCCGACCCAGGGATATCCTTACGGATAAAGCTTTTGAAAATGCTGTTGCAGTGGACATGGCCCTGGGTGGTTCAACAAATACCGCTCTTCATCTCCCCGCTATTGCCCACATGGCAGGCATCGATCTCCCTCTTGAAAAGCTGGATGAAATAAGCAGGAAAACACCTCATCTCTGCAGCATGAGCCCCAGTGGGCCTTATCACATCCAGGATCTCTATTTCGCCGGAGGTGTCCAGGGAGTTATGAAACGCCTTTCCGAGAAGGGGCTGATCCATACGGACATTCCAACCGTGACAGGAGAAAATGTGGCTAAGAATCTGGAAAAAATCAGGGTAAAAGACAACGAGATCATCCGTCATCTTGATAACCCTTATCACAAGACCGGCGGCATAGCTGTCCTGAAAGGTAATATTGCCCAGGAAGGTTCGGTAGTCAAGCAGGCTGCGGTTGCACCTGAAATGCTTGTTCACCAGGGGCCGGCCAGGGTTTTCAACAGTGAAGAGGAGGCCAGCAGGGCTATTCTCGGAAAAGGGATAAAGGATGGCGACGTAGTCGTTATCCGCTACGAAGGGCCTAAAGGTGGTCCGGGAATGAGGGAAATGCTTTCCCCCACTTCTTCCCTTGCCGGAATGGGGCTGGATAAGAAGGTCGCCCTGATAACAGATGGGAGATTTTCAGGAGCGACAAGGGGAGCTGCCATAGGCCATGTCTCTCCAGAGGCTGCGGCTGGAGGCAATATTGCCCTTATAGAAGAAGGCGATATCATCGAGATCGACATTCCAGCAGGGACTCTTAATGTAAGGGTTTCGGAAGAAGATCTTGCCACGAGAAGGTCCCAATGGAAACCCTATCAGAATGACATGGAAAGCTCCTTTCTTTCCAGGTATCGTGAATTCGTCACATCAGGGTCCAAGGGAGCTGTTTTCCGAGGTTGACCCTTTTCTCAGGCCCCGGGAGACATGGATCTCCCGGGGTTTTTTCAGGGACTGACCTCTGGAAGTTCTTCCCAGCGGGTAGTGTAGCGGGGCGAACGAAAGGAACTTTTCATCTGCCAATCCTCTTCATTCAATACTGATGCCGGTTTAAGATTGTTCCTTCCCAGGTTTTTGTTTATCCTGTCAAGGGCATCCATCAGGCGTCTCTCTTTTTCCAGGCTCTCCATATCAGAAAAAAGCCCTGTCTGTAATTCCCTTTCTCTTGTTATGTCTTTAAGGATGACACCGGATTTTTTGTATCTGTATCCCTCCCGGAATAT
>JAFGMB010000154.1 GCA_016927765.1 Synergistales bacterium | reverse complement strand
CAGATGGAGCCTTCTCATCAGGAACTTGTACATGTCGGAAGGCATGCCGGTCCGTATCTCAAGCCTGATGACCTCACCGAAATCTCTCTTGTCGACGAAATCCTCTACTGCTTCGAGGAGATCATGGGCCTCGTCTTCCTCTATTTCGAGGTCGGTGTTCCTGGTGATCCTGAAAGTCGATGCTGTCAGGACCTCAAGGCCGGGGAACAACATTCCGATATGCTCCCTGATCAGGTCTTCTATCATGACTATATCGTTGGCCCTGACATTGGGAGAGAAACCCAGGTTGGTGTAGGTCTTTGCCTCCTTGTTCCTGGGAACAAAGACGAAACGGGAAAGGTTCTTGGGAACTTTCAGCCTGGCGAACTTGACACCGGAATAGGGATCATTGAGCTGGACCAGGAAGTTAAGGCTCAGACCCGAGATGAGCGGGAAGGGCCTACCGGGATCGATAGCCTGAGGGGTAAGAACAGGATAGATCTCCTCCTCGAAATATTTTTGCAGGAAACCCCTGTTCTTGTCAGAAATATCCCTGAATTTGACAAGATTGACATCTTTTTCTATCAGGCCGGGTTTGAGGGTATTCCTCCAGTGGTCATAGGCCATGGAAAGCATGGGAAGAAGGTTTTTCCTTACCATGGTCAGCTGCTTTGCTGGAGAGAAGCCATCTGCCGAGGTGGTTGCTACACCTGATCTGTACTGTCTTACCAGCCCGGCGATCCTGACCATGAAAAATTCATCCAGGTTGTTGAAAAAGATGGCCAGGAATTTCAGCTGCTCCAGGAAAGGATTGGACGGGTCTATGGCCTCTTCGAGGACCTTGTAGTTGAAGTCCAGCCAGTTTATCTCCCTGTTGAGATAAAGGGCCGGATCGTCAAGGTCTATCTGGCCAGAGTCCTTAAGAGCTTTGAAAGCTAACTCTTCAACTTTTGACACACCAGATCCCTCCAGAAGTTATATCGAATTAAAGAGCAATCATATTAATTAGCATTATCACCTAAACTAACATTCTAACATTTTTGTATTACCAATACTAACCTGCTTTTGTAACAAAAACATTGCGCCAGCTTTAAGGATCCTGCTGGCGCAGGACAAAGGGATAACAATGGAAATGACGTTCGGGTTGGGAGAGGGTCCTGGTAACTCCTGGAAAGGAGGTTCTCAGGGAACGGGGTTTCTTATCTCTTCGGGGGCCACACCTGGTATATGGCTGGGCTGCTCTCTTTCTCCAGCTTGCCTGAATGCAAGTTCTCCATAACTTGTCACAACAGGGATACCTTCCTTTTCAGGGCCGAACCAACGTATGATCTCGAAGGAACCGTCATAGTGTTCCACCAGGGCCGAACAGCTCTCTACCCAGTCCCCGGTATTGAAGTAACTGATATTACCGACTTTCTTCAGCGCCGGCCTGTGGATATGGCCGCAGATGATGCCTTCCACCCGGTTTTTCTGTGCAGCCCTGATCAGGTAGTCCTCGTAAGCCCCGATATATTTCACCGCATCCTTTACCTTGTGTTTGAGATAGAGGGAAAGAGACCAGTAATCCAGCCCGAGAATGCCTCGAAGTCCATTGAAGGCGGAGTTGATCCACAGGGCCATATCGTAGGCTAAGTCACCGAGAACGGCCAGCCAGCGGTTGTATTTGACCACTACGTCGTATTCATCGCCATGGACCACGAGAAACTGTCTTCCGTCCACGGAAGTATGGAAGGCCCTTTTGCATATCTCGATCTTCCCGAACCTGTATTCATCGAATTCGTCCATGAATTCATCGTGGTTCCCTGTAACGTAGGTGATAGGGGTATTTTTTGACATCTTCAGGAGTTTCCTGATGACCTTGTTGTGGGACTGGGGCCACTTCGCCCTGCGCTTCAATTTCCATCCGTCGATGATGTCCCCAACGAGATAAAGCTTTTCGCAGTCAAGGGAGGAAAGGAAGGATGAAAGGTATTTGGCCTTGCACCAACGGGTCCCCAAATGAATATCCGATATGAAAACCGTTCTGAATCTCATAGCCCTGCTCCTGTCCCTGTAGGTTGGAAGTCTGAAAAATCGAGCTGCAACACGTCCTCTCCACTCTTCTTCTGGTCTGTCAATACCCTGGCGGCAATGGTCCTTGCGGACATGGGACAGGCCAGGGTATAGCAACGATCCCTCATTTTCATCAGCGAAGAAGGGTTATGGTAAAGCCAGCTGAGTTTATGGAGAAGATCTGTCAGATCCCTGCATAGAAGGCCCGCACCCTGGGTTTCAACGAAAGTGGCATTCTTTGTCTCCTGGAAAGGGATGGGTGAGATAAGTAGCATGGGGAGACTTGCACAGAGGGCTTCTGAGATGGTGAGCCCCCCCGGTTTGGAGATCATCAGGTCAGAGCCTGCCATGAGCTCTTCCATGTTATTCACAAAACCATGGATCTTCATGGTCATTGGGGGATCCATCACTATGGCAGATATTCTTTCGTAGAGGCTTTCGTTACGTCCGGTGATGATATCGATATCAAGGGGAAGTTCGAGCTTATTCAGGGATTCCAGGAGGGAAAGTATCTTCTTGTCCGCCACAGAGCTGCCCGAGATCAGCAACCTGAGGCGCCTTTTTCCCCCTGGGGATGTCCGTTTTCTCGCTATGGTGCTGAACTTGGAAAGGACAGGTATTCCGGAAACACAGATCTTTTCTTCTTCCAATCCCAGGTCCATGAGTTTGTCTACCATCATTTCATTGGCCACGAAATAATTGTCCACCCCCTGGCATACCCACATCTGATGAAGATCAAAGTCGGTGATGCATGAATAGATCCTGCCATCATACTGTCCATTCAATTTCATACTGCACAGGATCGCCTGGGGCAGGAAATGAGTGCAGATCGCTGCCGGAGGTTCGTTATCCCTGATGAAGTCTCGGAACTGTTTGAGGCTCTTTTCGCTCAGCCTGTCCACCAGCTGGAGGAGGCTGCTCTTCTCCCGGTCCTGGTCAGTGAGCCTGTAAATGGCACCGCAACTGCTGTGAGAGTGTTCGCCGATCATTTCGTATATGTTCGAATAGATCATCCTGAAGACTTTATCCGCAAAGTTAAGCACATCAACAGTTATCGAAGGCATTCCCTCCTTCTGAAAGGCTTCCCTTACAGCCATGGCCGCTGCCCGGTGTCCGTTGCCTGCTGTCACATAGGGAATCAGGAAGGGTCTCATTTTATCCTCCTCACATGTAAATTAAGGCTCCATGAACTTTACTTTCCAAATTTAAGGGTGAGAGGTAACAGGAGTTTTAAAGGCAGGTAACAGTTGAGTAAAATTCGCACTTGCAGTTGTCAAACCCTATTCACCCTGCTAAACTGATATAGTAAAGAAATAAAGGATCCTGATCTCCTGGTGATGATGGATGAGAAATCTGCAGAGGTTCTTTGTACTTCTATTTATGCTGATCGTTGTTATTACCACAGCTATGCCGATGGAAGGAGAGGAAATAAATTCCTGCTCTTCCGATGCGTGGGATTTGTATTACATGGATGAAAAGCTTGAGGGGTTTCGGGTTCCCCTTTTCCTCACAGAGGATCTGCTTTTCCAGTTCAATATGGGTTTTTCCATACCCCCCTCTTTCGATTTCCTGGAGCCTTCAGAAATTGAAGTTACTACCTTGAAACCTGCTATCTTGGGTTACTCCATGGGTTATCGACCAGGCAATGAACTGCAGGTTGACCTTGGGTGGTTTTTCTTCCCCGAAAATGAATTTGAGATAGAGACTGTTAAAAGACTCCCTCCCGGGAATATATATCCTGGTACCTATCTGCATGAGGCATGGAACAGGAGAAGGGGCCTCCCTTCCATTTTACAGGGAGATGTATCCTGGACCGGGGAAGATTCGCTGGTAGCCCGTCTCAGTATGATCTATTCCCGCTGGAGCGCCCTTGACCCTTCTTCATACGGCTATTCCTCTTCCTACTGGAGACAGGAGCTTCAGGATACAATGGGACTCGCACTGGGGTTCAGGTATCATGTCAATTCAATCATGACACTACAGGCCGATTATATCTACGATCCCTCACCCTACAGTATGTGGACAGGAGACAGGGAGCAATGGACGGGCAGGCATATTCTCCACTTCGGGAGCGGTTTAAGCAGAAGTAATTTCCAGATGGACCTCTCCTATTCGTATCTCCTTCTGTACGATCAGGATGAGATCTATCCGGACAGCCCTTCTTCGGGATTGGAGGATAGAGGGATCCTGGAGGTGAATATACAGTACCGGTTCTGAGATCCAGGAAACCTGGAAACCTGGAAAACACCTTAGACACATCTCCCGATCTTGGGGAGGTGTGTTTTTCCTTTAAAAATATTAGACAAAAAGCTACCTTATCTTATAATATGAAGCATATCAGCTTAAAATATTGATAAAAAGAAGGCAATATATCATGGATGCTTTAGATATCAAAATATTAAAAACCTTATCAGTGAATGGCAGAATGACCTTGTCGGAACTATCGGAGAATACCGGGCTTTCATCCCCCACCCTTTCGGAGAGGATCAGAAAACTTGAGAAGAAAAGAGTGATAAGGGGGTTTGCCGTACTTGTGGACCCTGAAAAGACGGGTTTCCCCCTTCTTTCCTTTCTTGCGGTCACCCTGGAAAAACCTTCCCACAGAAAGAGTTTTCTGAAACTGGTCGCTGACATGCAGGAAGTCCTCGAATGTCATCATATCGCAGGGGATTTTGACTATCTTCTCAAGGTGAGATGCAGGGATACGGCGCACCTCGAAGATGTTATAAGTAACCGGATCAAGTCTCTCGAAGGAGTATCCCGGACCAGGACCATGATAGCCCTTTCCTCGGTAAAGGAAAGTGTTATCCAGCCCATGGAAAGCCTGGAGGAAGACTGATGATCTTTTCCAACATGGGTTTTCTCTTTCTTAAAGGAGCCCTGATGGGTTTTTCCATAGCCGCGCCCGTGGGACCCATAGGGGTGCTCTGCATAAGGAGAACCCTTTCCCATGGAATGTTGAACGGGATCGTTTCCGGTCTCGGAGCAGCCACAGCTGATGGGTGTTACGGAGTGATCGCTGCAGCAGGACTTACATCCCTTTCTTCCCTGCTTATATATCACCAGCTGATGCTGAAATTGGCAGGAGGCGCTTTTCTCCTTTGCCTGGGGATCAAGACCCTGTTTTCAAGGCCCGCCAGTACAGTTCAGGAAGATAAAAGGCCCCAGCCGGGAGAACTTTTGAAAGCCTACTCCTCCATATTTGCCCTCACCATCACGAATCCCATGACCATCATCAGTTTTACGGCTATCTTTGCGGGCCTGGGGATCGGGTCATCCGCCGGAAGCCCTGGTGAGGCCATGGTAATGGTAGGGGGTGTGTTTTCCGGTTCTGCTGCCTGGTGGCTTATCCTGGGCAGCATCTTCGGCTTTGTACGCACCAGGGTGAATCAGGGGATGATGGTCTGGGTGAACCGTTTGTCCGGGGTGGTGATAAGCGCCTTCGGCGTGGTGGCCATTATTTCTGTGAATATCATGTAATTTCCGGGAAGGTAAAAATATCAAAGCTCACCGCAGAGACCCGGAGAGGAACCCCTGTTCGCCGCGCATAACATGGATTGACACGAAGATGATCTTTTCTGTGCTTGACCAATAAATCTAGCTGAACCCTGGAACACCTCCTTCCACAGAGCAGACCCCATTTTCGCCCTCTCAGGTTCTTAAAAAAATTCTGCATTCCTGAGAGGGCGAAGGCATGCCCTGAGCCGCTGGGGAAAATCGATAATGATGTTGGAATCGAAGGACTTTCAACTATATCGAAGAAAATGTATATGAGTATCAATATAGGGAGTATAGTATATGTGATGCTTTATCTGGACAATCTCGGGACTCTTCCTTGGGCCAAACAACGAGAAGGGTGCAACAACAAATAGGAGAGAGGGTGTTCTCTATGGATAAACCCAGTCAATTGATGCCCGATATCTGGTTACTTCCTTCTTACTTCCCGATCCCGGGGGCTGGATTTCTTGCTGTCAATGCCTTTCTGATAAGTTCAGAAGAGCCGGTTCTGGTCGATACCGGTATGGGCATGGAGAGAGAGGATTTCCTTCAGGCCCTTGAGTCTGTCATGGATCTTGAAGACTTGAAGTGGGTCTGGCTTACCCATGATGATGCGGATCATACAGGAAACCTTCAGACGATCCTTGAAAGGGCACCAAACGCGAGGCTTGTGGCCAACTCCCTTGCAGTGTTGAGAATGAGTTCGGCCTGGCCTGTTCCCATGGATCGGGTTCACTGGTTGAATTCGGGAGACCGTATCAGGCTGGGAAGTCGGGACCTGGCCGCTATCAGGCCTCCACTTTTTGATAACCCGGCTACTATAGGTATTTACGATGTGAGTTCGCAAGCTTTTTTCGCTGCAGATTTTTTTGGAGCCATAATCCCTTCACAGTCGAAAAGAGCTGAAGATGTTCCGGAGGAGGACCTTGCCCGGGGGATGATAAGCTGGGCCAGCACGGATAATCCCTGGGTCCATATGGTTGGTGAGGGAGAATTTGCCGGGGAACTGGAAAAGATCCGACAACTTTCACCTGAGTGGATCCTTTCAGGCCACTTGCCCCCGGCACAGGGAAAGACCGACAGGTTCCTGGAGGTGCTTGCACAAGTCCCCTCTTCGCCTCCGGTATGTCCTCCCGACCAGGCGGCCCTTGAACAGATCCTGGCACAGATGAAGGGCAGGGGTTGAACCGTAACCCTTTTTCAAGGGATCCATAGAAAAGGGTCGAAATAATGAAAATAAGAGAGATCAGGTCAAAGACCATTCTTTCCGTATCGAAGGTCTATGATTATGTCATCAACCCCTATGTGGGGTGTCAACATGCCTGTACCTACTGCTACGCCCGCTTTATGAGGAGGTTTACAGGGCACAGGGAACCCTGGGGGGAGTTCGTTGATGTCAAGATCAATGCTTCAGACCTTCTCCACGGAGAGATAAAAAGAAAGAAACCAGGAACAGTATGGATAAGCGGGGTCTGTGACCCTTACCAGCCACTGGAGGAAAAATACAGGCTCACCCGGAAATGCCTCGAGATCCTTGTCGATCATGACTGGCAAATAGTGATACAGACCCGTTCACCTCTGGTCCTGAGAGACCTGGACATTATCCGGAAAGCAAAAAATATTGAAGTGGGATTCTCCATTACCACTGCTGAAGACAGTATCAGGAGTATCTTTGAACCAAAAGCTCCCCCACTGCCGGAAAGGCTGTACGCTCTTGACGTGTTGCATCGATCCGGTTTAAAGACTTATGCCATGGTGGCTCCCCTTCTTCCCGGGGCTGATGCTCTTCCGGGCTCACTGGCAGGAAAGGTGGATCATGTTATTGTTGACAGGATGAACTATCACTACGCCGACTGGGTTTACAGGAAATACGGTTTGGAGGACATGCTTGCCGAAGAGTTCTTTTTTCTTACTGCACAGGAGATAGCTCGCAAATGCGCGGAAACAGGAATGGAGTGTCGAGTATTATTCTAAAGGTCACACTGGTTATCGGGGATCTTTAGACCAGGCATTGTTGTGAACCATTCCAGTGATAATGGGAACCCTCCATTACAAGGCTGGAATGGAATTAATCGCTGTTCCCCTGGTCATCATCTGGGGGGAAGATCTGCTTGAGCAGGTTGTCCATGACCTGTTGTTTGAACTGTTCCCCGGCAGAATTGGAGGTGTCAGTTCCTTCCCCGGTTGGGAATTTCACTTCAAAGCGAATATCTTCGGGATCGAAAGCCTCTTCACCATCGCTTCCGGGTATAGGGGTAAATTCCTCTTCTGTCAGTATCTCGAGGTTATGAAGCTCAGGATCATCCCAGGTTCCACGAACTTCAAAGGCGATCCGTCTGAAATTCCTGGAAGTGTAACTGCTTACGAGTCCTGAGAGAAGGTCCTGCATGATAACCTGGTTGCCTCCACCGTTTCCCCCTGCAATTACTCCCTTGATTGCGCCCAGGAAAGCCCCGAGGGCCTGTACGTTCACGTTCCCGCTGCCCTTCAGGTCCATAGGGGTCTGGGTCCCCCCGACATTTCCACTGACAGAAAGGTATTTGTAGATCGAGTTATCAGGGGGAGCAGAGATCCTGCTGCCGGGCATGAGATAAATATTTCTGCCGTCAATACTGTATACTGCGTCTATGGACCGATAAGGGATCTGACCATCCTTTGATATGTCCTTAATGATGTCCACCCCGGACAAAGAGCCTTCTCCCACCTGAAGAGAACCATTACCGTGAAGGAGATAGACCTTGCCTGTCATCCCTGAGAGTGACAGGGCCATGTCCGCATCTCCCTGAAGTCTGCCCTTGAAAAGGGGAATGTCATTGGTAAGCAGATCAAGATCCGTGTTCCTTAGATCAAGATTGGCCTGCCATCCCCCTTCCTTCATGTCCAGAAGGGCATCAAAAACAGCACTCCCTCCGTAAAGGGTAGCTTTACCCTGGCTGGTAGCGATACTGTTATCTTTGAAGTAGAAGGGAAGGGTCAGGGTATTCAGGCGAATGCCATACACTGAAAGCCCTTTTGAGCTTAAAGTGCCTTCTCCGACTATGCTGCCCTCGGAGATCCTGCCTTTTGATTTCAGGTCAAAAGTACCAGCTACTGTATGAGAAAGGGTTTTATCCACTTTTTCAAGGAGTTGGGCTGAATCCAGTTCAGTGCCTATGGCATCGAAAGTAGCTTCCCATCCCGAAGACCCGGTATCGAAGAGCCCCGTTATCTCAATGGGTTTCTTTCCCACACTGGCAGTTAGCATATATTCCTGGGGGCCCTTATCGGAAGGTTGGGTTTCAAGAGTGGTCTGGCCAAGGTTCATTCCGGCCAGGGTGATCTTTTCGGATGCCGCTTTAATTTCAAGAAAAGGATCCTCCGGTGTGCCTTTGATGGATATGTCCGCGGAAAGAACCCCTTCAAGGTCAATTCCGGCAAGGGATCCGTCAATAAAGGTATCAAGGCCAAGTTGTGATACTGCTGCTTTCAGGTCAAGCTCGTTCCCCTTATTCCTTTCGAGCGAGACGGTTCCGCTTAATTGGATCGGGGATTTCCCCATATCGGCTTTTAAGCCCTTCACATAAAGAATTCCATCCCTGGATTTCAGTGAGGCTCTTACATTATTCAGGAGGAATCCTTTAAAGGAGATCTTTTGAGTTTCGAATTCCATTTCAAGCACAGGCGAACTAACGTTCCCTGAAATTTTGATACTGGAATTTCCCGTTCCTTTCAAGTCCAGGGGAATTCCGAGATCCTTGAACAGGGAATCGACTTTCAGGCCCGATGTTATTCCTGAAAGCGAAAAGCCAGCCCTTTGGGGCTTGCTGAAAGAGACCTGCCCCTGCATATCAAGCTTACCTCCGGCAAGCTCAGAGGTCAGAGAATTAATGACCAGGGAGTTCCCGGCATAAATGCCTTGAACCCTGAGATCCCTGACAGCTACGTTCAGGGGAGTTTGAACGGATGGAGATGTTATGACCACATCGCCATGGGGTTCCTTCCCGAGAAGATCATTGAATTGCCCCTGCAATGATAAGGATGAGCCCTTCCATCTGGCTGTAAAAGAACTGATCTCCGTGGATCTGTCCTGGTGAAGGAAGGTGAAGCTGACATTTTCAAGGAGCTCGGAATCAATGCGTACCTTATCGGACTTGAATCCACCAAGGATCTCAAGATCACCGCTTTTACCCTGGATATGTATGTTACCGGCAAGACATCCCTGAAGGCCAAGGTCTTCCAGGCGGGGGAAATCTTTTTTGAGACCAGAGATGTCGAGGTTTCTGGTCTCAAAATCCATATCAAAAGTGCTTGCAGGTTTCTGGATCGATATCTGCCCTTCTCCCCTGACCTGTGCTTCATACCAGGCGGTATTTCCCTGAAAGGAAATATCCCTACCGTTTTTCACGGTCACCCTGGCTTCAACATCCTTGAGCCGGTTGCCACTTAGAATGACTTCATAAGGGCTGGAAAAACGGATTTCCCCTGTAAGCTTCCTCAAAGGACCTTCAAGGGCTACATGAATATCCTGCAGTTTCCCTTCGGCGAAGGTAAGCCATTTTAATGGAGTATACCATTTCTCTACCTCCATATCTTTACCATGGAGATCCATTTTTGCCATGAGTGGGCCTCCTGGAAAGAGAAAAGTCATTTCGCCCTTCACTGGCGATCCGAATCCTCTGGCATTGATATCCCTTACCCGAAGCTCCCTGGCCTTATAAGACCAGTGGGCAACGCCAGTGTTGAAAAGAAAATCAGCTACAGAGAAATCATGGGCCTGCATGACCCCTTCAAAATGAAGAACAGGAAAAGTTCCTGTTATCTCAAGGGTTGAGTCAACTCCTCCCTTCATTCTGGCCCCGGTCGTGTTGGGAAGGATCGAGGAAATGACAGAAATGTCCGGTGTGGTTATCTTTCCTGCAAGGTTAAAGTGCTCACCGATCTCGCCTCCCAGTTCAATGCGGCTTTGTCCGGAAGATAAAAGGAGATCCCTGATGATGAACAGATCTTCTTCCCGTGTAAAAACGGCACTTCCCAGGAAGGCCTGATCATTAAAAGAGGCCTTGATCTCAGCCTTGAGTGCACTCTGGGGATGATCAAGTTCGAGAGAACCATTATAGACGAGAATGCGACCACTCTTACCATGGATCAAAGAATCGGTTATGGTGAGACTTTCCAGAAGTATCCCTGCATTTGAAGCACCAGGGGTCATGTCTTTCAGTACTCTGATGGCCAGGTCCAGGTTTAAGCGGGAACCAGCCAGAGAAAGTTCCCGGATCCTGGTTTCGCCTTTCAACAAGGCCAGGGGCCCTAATTTCAGGTGGATCTTATCTGCATGGAGCACTTCCAGGTCTCCTTCGTCGGTAAGGACCTTTACATCTGTGGCCGTAAAGCCTGTGAAGGGATTACCGGAAAGACCCTCGGCCACAAAACAGCATCCCAGTGTCTCCGAAAAGGATCTGTCCATCTCCTCTTTTATTGTGTCAATACCAATATCCTGATTTATAAGAATAAAAGAACCGCCTAGAAGGGATATGACCAAGATGCATATGGAAAGGAGGTAGTATTTTTTTCTATTCATCTGATGCACCCCAAGGGATATTTGCGAAAACCAGATTCCAACAGGACTATCTTAAAGGAAATACTTCAATGGGCAATCGTAGAAATACGTAAAAGAGATCAACCAGATATTCTCACGATTGACACACAATTATAACAAAGAATACTGGTGCGCAAGACAGAAAAGTCTACAACATATGTGGATATGTGGATAAATATGTGGACAATTTTCATGAATAAGGACATGAAGTAGGACTAAGAGCGTTTTTGTGGATAAAATGATTATTGTGGATTAATTTTACGAACCAATTTCACATATCTGTGCAGGGTCTGTAAGGATCATCTCGCAGCCATGAAATCCACTCTGTATTTTTCCGATGACCTTTATTTCCTTTTCCTCAAAGGGATAAAATTTCCTGAACTCATCCCAGTCTGAATTATAAATGATAAGAGAACATTTCCCCTTTCGGCTGAGAAGGACTTTTCGGTTCTCCTGATGGAGGGTTTTTGTTACAGTAATGCTCAGTGTAATGAAATGTCCCCTGATATATGGAAGTTCTTCCCAGGCCTGGGCTGCAGAATAAACCCTTCTTTCTGCAAGTTTCCATAAGCCCCTTTTTTCAGCTCGGGCGTGGGCGAAGGCCCTGCTTATAAGTTCTGTATATTTGAGGTTTGGAGGAATTGTGAGAGGAAGAGCAAATCCTGAACGGACCAGTTCCTCGTTCACCATCCTGGCGTTATTCCCATCCTTCAGCCAGACATAGGCAAGAAGCCTTCCATACTTATCCCTTTCAAGGACATCCAATTCAAGGCTTACCACCCTGTTTAGCACAAGGCCCTTATTGAAAAGAAAAGCAGCTACCCCGAGTTCCTCCACCCCTCTTTGGGGATGGTGGAGTTCAGGTGTATCTATACCCAGATAGCGGAGCCGTTCCAATTTGTCATTAATTGATATGGTTATGGTATCTCCGTCGATGACATCTACTACCTTTGCAGACAGCTGCCCCTCTGCGGCCTTTCCCGGCAACTGGGAAAGGCTGATGAAAAGAACGAGAACCAAAAGCCCGGGTATTATTCCCGGAAAAAATTTCAGAGTCCTTCGAAAATCGTGCGTGGAAATGATCAGGTCTCCTTTTTCCCTTGAAATGATGTTTTCTGAACCGCAAACAATAATAGCAGAAATATGGTACCTTGAATTCCGGTTTACAAGGAAAGATCCTTCGGCAATGAATAATAGAGAGCCATCTTATTGTATAAAAGTATAATAAAAGGGTATTATTGAAATTCAGGGAAGATCTTAAGAAGTCCCTAATAATGGTAGTGTTCATGGCGGTGGATACTTGTGGTTAGAATCTTACCGGACCTGGAAGAGATCCGGAGGACCCTCGCTCCTTTCAGGGAGAAGCTTGAAGCTTACGTTCACATTCTTTCCGGCTTTTCAGGAAAGGTCCGTCTGACAGGACCTTCCGATGAAAATACCCTCTGGAATGAACATATTATGGATTGTGCATACAGTCTGCCCTTCCTTCCAACAGCAGGGAAGGTAATAGATGTGGGAACCGGAGGAGGACTTCCGGGTATTGTATGGGCCATCTGCCGGCCTGATCTTGAGGTGCATCTTCTGGACAGTGTCAGCAAAAAATGCAGGGCTCTTGGATCTATTGTTCATGAACTGGATCTTCAGAACACAGTTATCCTTTGCTCCAGATCCGAGGATCTTTCTTCTGCAGAAAGAGAGACCTATGACCTGGCAGCAGCCCGGGCAGTTACATCCCTGGGCATTCTTGCAGAATACCTTTCTCCCCTTGTATCTACAAGGGGAAGGCTCATCGCGTTTAAAGGGCCTCATTACCGTGTCGAGCTGGACGAGATCTCTTCGGAATGGAAGAAGCTGGGTCTTTCATTCCCTGAAGTACATAAATACAGGATTACAGATCATGAACACTATATAATTGATTGGGGAAAAGAGTCCCCCTGTCCGTTGAAGTATCCCAGGAGAGCCGGGATGGCAGAGAAAAGACCCTGGTGGAGGTGAAGATTTGATCACATTGGCGATCACAAACCAGAAAGGCGGCGTCGGAAAGACCACAAGCTGTATTAACCTGGCTTCCGAGCTTGGAAATATGGGATACAAGGTCCTTGTGGTCGATATTGACCCCCAGGGGAATTGCACCAGTGGAATGGGAGTTGACACAACAGATCGGGATCTTACCCTCTACGACCTTCTCCTGGATGATGTGAACCCTGAAGAAGTGGTTGCCGAGACCTCCTGGGAAGGAGTCAGCATATTGCCGGCCAATATCGACCTCGCTGGCGCCGAAGTCGAACTGGCCAGCGCGTTAAGCCGGGAAACGCGTCTTGACAGGGGACTCACAAAACTGAAACCCTCTTTCGACATTGCCATAATCGATTGTCCCCCATCACTTGGCATTCTCACGATTAATGCCCTGGTAGCTGCAAAAAAACTGGTCATACCCATACAGTGTGAATATTATGCACTTGAAGGCGTAGGGCAGCTTACTCGGACCATTGGGCTGCTCCAGCAATATCTCAATCCTGATCTGAACGTAGACGGGGTGCTCCTTACCATGTTCGATTCCAGGACAAGGCTCTCATCGGAGGTCCAGGATGAGGTGAGGAATCAATTTGGGGAGCTTGTTTTCAGGACTGTGATCCCCCGAAACGTAAAATTAGCGGAGGCGCCGAGTTACTCCATGCCCATAAATTATTATGAACCTCATTGCCCTGGCGCCCAAGCCTACAGCCAATTGGCAAAGGAGGTAGCTTCCAGATGGTTAAACATCGCGCCTTAGGCAAGGGACTTGGTGCCCTTATACCAGGAGCAGAAGAAAAGATGGAGCCTCCCGTCGCTCCAAAGGAGAAGGCCACCCCCGATGAAAACCTCACAGTACCTGTCTCTCTCCTTGAACCTAATCCTGATCAGCCCAGGAAGGACATGAAGGAAGAAACCCTGCAGGCCCTTGCCGCTTCGTTAAAAGAACATGGTGTGGTCCAACCCCTGATAGTGCGGGAACAGGGAGGTAAATACCAGATCGTGGCTGGTGAAAGACGTTGGAGGGCTGCACAGATCGCTGGGATCACGGAAGTTCCTGTTCGTCTTTACCATGGGAGCGACAGTGATGTAATGGAAGTTTCCCTGGTTGAGAACATCCAGAGGGAGGACCTCGCGCCCCTGGACGTGGCTGTGGCAATCAGGCAGTTACTGGAGCAGTTTTCCCTGACCCAGGAAGAAATAGCCAGAAAACTGGGCTGGAGTCGTACGGCGGTGACGAATAAACTCAGATTGATCAATTTACCTGAAGAGATTAAATATCTCTTAAGCAATAGTCTTATCACAGAAGGCCATGCAAGGACCTTACTATCCCTGGATAGTGATTATGAAAAGCTCAGGCTTGCGAGGCAAACTGTATACAAGATGTGGTCTGTACGCCAGCTGGAACAAAAGGTAAAGGAACATAAAGAAAACCGAACAACCAGTGTGCATCCTTTGACCACTACTCCCCCCCTCCCTTCATACATTGAGAACATGGCTAAAGAATATGGTCTTACTTTCAGGCTTGCCGGTCAGGGAGATAATCTCCGCCTTACCATAGCAAATCTCAATGAAAAGGGGCTTACGGCTTTCTTAGATCTTATTCATTCCAGAATTGACGAATTATTTCCCGGGAAATATCCTTCAGAGTGATATTCATGAATAGGGGCTGGTCTGATCTTTTTGCTTTTGGCAGAGTAGTTTCAGCCGCACTCCTTATATGTGGTTATATAGTCCTGGGCTTTCTTGTCGGCCAAAAGCTTACTCAAAAGGGCTACCCTTCATGGATTACTCTACTTCTTGCGCTTGCAGGGGCTCTTTTCGGCATATGGCAGGCGTGGATCTGGGTGAGGTCTATCTGGACACGCAAAAACAATTAGTATAAAGTATACTCTATACAGTATTATGCCTAGAGCAGCGGTCTTATGTTTCACGTGAAACATAAGACTTCTGGCACAAATTCTAACCGGAGGTCTTTCATGAATTATTTATTTGCACCCTGGAGAATGACTTACATTTCCAACAGTATGAAACCTGAAGGATGTATTTTCTGTGACTTTCCAAACTCCGATAAAGATGATGATCATTTTATTTTGCACCGAGGGCAGCTTTCCTTTATTATTCTGAATACTTTTCCCTATAACTCTGGCCACCTGATGGTGGCACCCTATCGACATACAGGGCTTTATGATGATCTGACCACTGATGAACTGCTTGAGATCAATATCCTTGGTGTCAAATGCCTGCGAATGCTCAGGTTTCTCATGAATCCTGAAGGTTTCAACATGGGGATCAACATGGGCAAAGTGGCAGGTGCCGGTTATGCAGATCATGTGCACCTTCATATTGTTCCCCGTTGGAATGGCGATACTAATTTTATGCCTGTTATCACTGATACCAGGGTTGTCCCAGAAGCATTAAAGGAAACCTTTGCAAAGTTCAAACATTACTGGAAGAACCATGAGTCCTGATTTCTACCTCAGACCTTCCCACAACCATGACAGGGAATACAAGATCAGAAAATCCCGCTTCATTGCACATTTGAGAATCGCTCGCACAGAGACGGAAGCAAAAGATAGTATCAGGGATATATCCTCACAATTTCGAGATGCTTCTCACAATTGCTGGGCTTATCGCATTGGTTTTGATCCAGTCAAAGAATATTTGTCAGATGCAGGTGAACCATCAGGGACAGCAGGAAAACCGATCCTTTCGTCTATCCAGCGAAATGGACTCAGCGATACTCTCATTGTTGTAACGCGATATTTTGGAGGTATAAAATTAGGAGTTCGCGGCCTTATTGAAGCCTACGGCACGGTGTCATCCCTTGTTCTTTCGGATGTTCAAATCACCAGGGTCATCCCCTCGATTTCATTCAGCATCCAACTTACATACCCACAACTTAATAACACCCTTCATTACCTCACAAAACTACGCATCCCTGAATCACATATTCATACGGTCTTTGCAGACAAAGTTTCCCTTACTGTTGCTGTCCCCCTATCTTTTACCCAAACCGTTTTGAATTACCTCTCATCCCAGCAGGTTTCAGGAGGAATCCTCACTTACCAGATCTTTGAGTAAGTTCTGAATGCACCCGCCTTCCATTTCTCCCTATTGTCCATGTAGAAGAGAGAGTAGATGTTTCACGTGAAACATAAAGCATAACCCACTAAAAGGACAGCTAAGGTCAGCCGCCTTATACACACTAGGCTGCTGCTTGATAATTCTGTTGTATACATATGTTGCCAAAAACATGTCAACCGCTATAATCAACGGATGACACATATAGGGGTTGGTGAACATGATGAATAATAATTTCAGAATGGGAATACTGGCATCCCTTTTTGCAATACTTACTGCCGTGGGGGCTTTCGTAAGGGTCCCTTTTCCTGTAGTTCCCCTTTCTCTCCAGACTTTCATGGTCCTTTTGTCGGGGTTGGTTCTTGGTTCCAGGTATGGCGCCCTTTCACAGGTTATATATCTTATGCTTGGTCTTCTGGGAATTCCGGTGTTCACAGGGGGTGGAGGTATTCATTACATATTCCATCCGACCTTCGGATTCCTGGGAGGGTTTGTCGCTGGGGCATGGTTGGCTGGATTTTCCTTTCCCTGGTGGATCAATACCAATACTATGGGCAATTATATTGCCAGGGCCCTTCTGGCTACGGCAGCTATCTATCTCTGCGGTGTCCTTTACCTTTATCTGAATCTTAATTTTCTGGCCGGCAAGACCATCGCCCTGGTGCAGGTCTTTAAGATCGGCATGGTCCCTTTCATTCCCGGAGATATCCTGAAAATAACTGGAGCATCCTTTCTGGCATCAAGGATCATACCTTTTCTTGAAAACAGGGGAGTTCTTGCTGCTAGCCCCCATGGTCAATGAGGCATAACCTGATTTCCGGAGTCAAGTACACATTAACCACCCCCGGGGGGTTACCAGATGGTATGCAACCGATATGTCCTCTGGAATAAAATTGAGAGCATAGAGTTTGACCAAGACTGCCCAAAGATGGCTTGGGATAATCATACAGGAGAGCATTTTCTCTCCTCAGCCAAGGCTTTCTGTATACCTGATGTATCTTTGAAGATCGAACTTTCTTGAGGCACCTCTGATGTTCATATACCGTATCTTGCCAAAGATCTCCCTTTCGGGCCATGCCCTGTCATGGACACCGCCAAGACTCCAGGCGATGCCTGTAAAACCATTGGGATCCCTGCCATCCAGTTCATACCTGTCATTCAGTGAAAGGGCGGTAGAGTGAGCTTTTTCTGCTGACTCGGTCCATTCCAGGATCTTTTTTGCCCAGTACATCCGCATCCAGCCATGCATCTTGCCTTTACAGATCAATTCCCTCTGAGCTGCATTCCATAGCTTATCATGGGTGTTTCCTTCTTCCATCTCGTCCATGCTGTATACGTAGGGCCTGGTATCTTTCAGGTGTCGATCAAGGGTGTCCTGTGCCCATGAAGGATATCCTGAGACGGAGTCGTAATTCGGATTGAAGTAACAGAAATTATCGGATAACTCTCTTCTTACGATCAGTTCCTCAAGGAAGGCATCCCTGCTTTGTACAGGGCAGGTTGACATGGACACTTCAAGGGCTACCCTCTGGGGACTGATCTGACCGAAATGAAGAAAGGGAGAAAGATCAGACAGACCATCAAGACCGGGATCATTTCGGCGCTCAGGATATCCCTCGAGCTTATTTTCAAGAAATTGTGAAAGGGTTTTGAAGGCATTGTCTGTACCAGGTTCCAGCCATTTCAGTGGCGATGCCCGTCTATCGCAGTTTATCCCGGATAGTGTTTCTGAGACTGAAAAACCTGGAGAAGTAGACGTCTCGTTAAAGGGATGGGTCTTCAGTTCCGGGAAAGGAGTCAGGTATAGGGGCAGAAGCCTGTGGACCCTGGGCCTGAATGTCCTTGCAGCATATTCCTGTTTATCAGAAGCTTTCCAACAGGGAATGATATTATGGGCATCCACTTCATGAAAGGGAATGGAGATCTTTTCTGCAAGATCCTCTTTCCATTTTCTCCTGATCTTCAGGGGGTCGAAATCAGTTATCAAAGTAGAGACGGAATGATCCCGAATGAAGTGAGCAAGTGTCTCGGGAGGGTTGCCTGATAAAAGGTGAAAGGGGATCCGGAATTCCTGGAGTTCTCTTGCCACAAGGACGAGTCCCTTAAGCATGAAATCATATGCTCGAAGGGGGGCATTCAGGAAAGTATCCGCAAGGACAAAACATACCTCAAGAGGGGCTTCCCTTCTCATGGCGATCTCCTGGGAGGCCAGTAGAGCCCAGTTATCTTTTGTTCTCTGGTCACGGCTCATCCAGTAGAGCACCTTCCCTTTTTTCTGTTTACCCTCTTTAAGGCTTCTCATTCTTTTGGGGTCTATCATTTCAATCCCTCCAGGTGATCTTCCGCGATCTTCAGATTTTGCTCCATCCGGGTCTTTCCTGTTTTTTCAAGGGTGT